>JANNDQ010000786.1:0-7560 GCA_031387965.1 Chamaesiphon sp. OTE_75_metabat_567 | reverse complement strand
CCCCCCAGCTACCCCCGCGCCGCTGTTACTGCCCCCCGCCCACCGCCCCCCCCAAACACCCCCTGGTCGCGGGGTTTTTGCGGGGCGCCCCCCCGCTCCTAATTGGGGGGTGGGGGGTCCCCACCCCCCCGATCCGGGTTTTGCATACCAGCAACTTTTAGGAAAGCACTAGTCCAAGAGTAGCCTAAAGGGGAAATCCTTAACCCGAATTCACGTTAGTTAAAAATCACGCCAGGAAGTGGCAAACACAATTCTATCCCCCGTAGTTGTTAACCGAGACGATGATGTGAGATTATTGGTTCTAGGCACCTGAAGATTGAGCTGCTGAAGCACTGGTGAGCTAGAGACGATCGAAATAGTGGTCGGCTGTGATTGTCCCGCAGTAGAGATTTGATATGCACCCAGAGCTAGATCTGCGAATTCATAACTACCATCGGCTTTGGTAACCGTCGATCGTTTTAGGGTAGGATTCGCCAGATCGATCGCGGTAACTTCCATACTGGAGAAAGGCTTGCCAGCTGGATCAGCGACAATTCCCCTGACTGTATAGATCGGCGTTAAGGGAATCGAAATACTCGTATAACTGCCCAGCGCCACGTTGACACGGAGTGATTCAAGCGGTTTAGCTGTGACACTATTCAATGAGCTACGCCAGTGGGGCGGAATATGCCCAGAGTTGAGATCGAGTCGATAGCTGCCAGGGGCAGCTCGAACCTCGACACTATTGGCTAGTTGAGTTGTTTGACTGGGATTGAGCGCTTTTTTGTCCAGGGTAATTAGTTCGGGATGCCAGTATTTCTCTTCGCCTGGATCTTGCTTGCCATTTTGATTGCGATCAAAAAATATCTCAATGGCAATTCCTCCCCGCGTGCGCAGATCCTCGACGCGGGTAGTTGTGGCTTGGCTACCAGTTTGAAGATCGAGCGTAGATTGTAATTCTAGCGAGAAACTCTCCTGATTAGTAAACGCCGAAATTCCCTGATATCTGCCCATTAACTGCAATCCTGGTGACAGCGTTAAGCCAATTCCAGCGTTTGCACCGCGACCAAATCCACTCCAGCCATATCCCAGCTCCGATTGGAGCGTGGGTGATTGATATCGCCAGATTAGTTGTCCAAAATTCGTCGGATTTGTCGCGCGAGTGGATTGATAGTTGGCGACGAGATTTTGGGTAGTACCAGTAGCTGAGGGTAGTCGATAGCTGACTTCCGAGTTGAGACTGATTTCATTTCCCTGTAATCCCAGCTGCCAATCATTTTGTTGGTGGCTGGCACTCCACCGCAGAAAAGAATTGCTATCAAAAGTACCCTGAATATTACTGTTGCTACTCGGTGCAAGGCTGAAATTGTAGTTACCGCCGATCGCCACCCCAGACAGGCTATCATATCGACTAGTCGCCGTAAACTTGGGCGACAGTTGCCAGTTGAGATTAGCGCGACTGGATAATTTATCACTATTAAAATTGGCATTAAAAGTCGATGTTGGCTGATAATTAACATCACTCACTACATCCCAGCGATCGCCAGTCACTGCCGAAACTGAGGCTTGGAGCGGGATTCCCGTCGGCTGCCAAAATACCTCACCCAAACCCCTCACCGCGATTGGATCGGCAATTATCCCCCCACCAACCGTTACAGACTCACTAATCCCCCGTCGATAGGCTGCTCCACCTTGCAATCCCTCGAACTTGCCAAAAAATTGATTTGGGGTGCGATTGTAATTTCCCCCCGCCGAAGCAATCCACGCCCCCGCACCAACAGGTAATTGTCCTGGTACAGTTGTAAATGTCACATCTCTAACTTGCGGATCGGCAGTGAGTTGTCCACTGGGGTACAGCAACAGTCGATAACCGCTGCCAAATTCACCTTCGTTGCTTGCTACCACATTCTCGAACCGAAACACCCCCGAACTATCTACCAAAATTTGACCGACAACCTCATTAAAACCCCGAATCAGTCGCACGACAGTACCTGGCTGGGCTTGCCCAACGACAGTTCGCCCCAATCGACTTGATTGCAATCGTTCGTTCGGGACAAAATCTCCCCCAGATAGTGACGTTGGCGGGGTGAAATCTTGGCGTTGGATTGTAGTTACCCCCCAGTAACCACCTGTAATATTCCCCTGCCTGCGCCAAAATGGACTCTGGGAACCAGAAATCCAATCAGTACTGGCACTTTGATTGATCACGACAGCATCACTGAGTCCCCAAGTGAGGAGATTAGCAAGTTTGGGTTGTTCCACCCGCACATACCAACTAGAGCCTAGAACCGTCCCAACAGATTTAAACTCACCCTGAGTATTAAGTTGATTATTTGCGGAACCGCTGAGATTGATCCGCTGCTGAACAGCGCTGAGGCTGGCTGTCGGTGGGTCGATTGTCGGTAATCCATCTAAACTAACTGCGGTAGGTGCCACCACAGGTTTAGGCGGATTCTTGGGCAAACTGTAGCTAAATTTGAGCGCTACCTCCAGCGGATCGAAACTAATTTTGATCCCTGGTAATTTCTGGAGATCGCCAATGGTAATTACCTGCCCTAATTGAGGATGCGATCGCAATTGCAGCGGATTGAATCTCGTCTGGAGATAGGCGGATGTGAGTTCTAGTTCCCCGTTAGCTAGCCGCTGCTGCTGAATTTCTAATAATTTGAGTGTGGCATCAAAAGGTAGTAGCCATTCTTCTAAATTAATAGCCCCCTGAGCGGGAGATGCTATTGCTCCTTGGACTCTAATCTGTTGAGGTGAGAGCGTATTGACGATCGCTTTAACACTATCAATCGAGCTATTTTGATGCTGTGACGGTGATGTATTCGCGCCTACTGGAGCATCAACAGCGACAGCCTCAACAGTGAAGATAGTTGCCGCAAATCCACACCACAAGATAGCTTGGGCGAAAACATCTGTTGTTTGACACAGATGATATTTCCAGGAGGCTGTTAGATCGGATCGCAAGCGTTAGATGCAGGTAAATTAGGTCGATTTTATCAGATTGCCTGACCTCAAAATTATACCCAAATCGAATCACTGTCTCATCAATTGCTATCCAATTGCTACCGGATCGAGCCAACGCAACATTTCGCGTTTGAGCTGGTGTAGATCGCGATGAACTTCTTGCTTAATCCATTGACCGATCGCATCAAATGGTGTGAATATTTGAGGTGTAAGTTGGAACTGGAAATCCTGACCTAATGGAGTTAGATGGCTACCATTAATAATCTGGGTGGAGATCTTGCCTGGAAAAATTTGCTTGAGCGTCCGATCGAGCGTATATGACTGATCGATCGTATCATTATTAAACTTGACGATCAGATTGCGCGGCACATCATAATAGTCAGTAATTAGATCGAGAGTTTCTTGAGGATTGGGTGCAAATTCAACATTGAATTCTTGCGGCATCTGACCGATTAGTGGTACTGCATTCCGCGCTGAGAAATTATTAAATGAGATTAAGATATTTCCGGCTCGGTTCACATCATACATGCTGCCAATCATCAGATGTAGCTTACATCCCATACTGTGCCCGACACCATAAATTGGTAACGAACTACTCGGTAAATAGCGCCGAGATTCGAGTAATTCTAGTGTATCTTCAAAACTATTATAAACATCACTAGCGATCGAGCGATGATCGAAGGTGTTAATAAACGGTGTTGCCACGATCGCATAGCCTTGTTTTGCCAAATCTTCTAACAATAGTCGATAGGTCAAATGTGGGGCTGCTGCTACAAATGCACCACCTAAAAAATGAACTACTGCACGGGGTTGACGAGGAATATAGACCCAGTTACCAGAAATTTCTTGCCAATCCATTCTAGTTTTACTCGTTTATTTTTGATAACTAACTGCAATCCGATCGAATTCACTCATCCCGATCTTAGAAATAGCCAAAAAAGCTATCATAGTCAGGATCGTTCTCTTCACTATTATAAGGAATTCGATCTGCAAATTCATTGGGGGTGCGCTCATCACTCCAACCCCACCAGGCAGTTCTACACTCACAGTGATAAAACTCCTGCCACTTGCGTTTGCGGTTTTCGACAAATATCGGCGAACGACGGTTAATCCAAGCGCTGGTAGCCGCTGTAGAGCTAGCACCACAGTTGGGACAGCAAAATCCTTGGGCGTGAGTTGCGAGTTTTGTCCAATCCGGCGGAGTAGGGCTAAAAGCTTCCATAATTAAATCAGCTACAGACAAATACTTTCTCATCACTATAATAAGTAGTTTGACGAGGCTCTGCCAAGCAGAGTTAAATTGGTACGATTTAGACAGATGGATAAATAATTAAAATTCTATGACAACTTTTGATACTCTCGCGGATGCTCCCGATCTCACAGCTAGTGACTATATTGTCGTCGGTGTGGCTACTTGCTTCTTTCGCGACGATGATGGCGTGCAAGAACTCAAGGTGATCGAACCCATCCCCTCATCCGCCCTAGAAGCTCTAATCAAGGGCATTCCCACATCTTACTCCATCGCCGCCGCCACCACCCTCGGCGCACTCATCGCTGGCGAGACACCCGAAATCCCCGCGAGCTTCCCCGCCAACTGTCAGCTCGGCAATGAATTTGCCTACCGCTGCATCGCCTCTGCCCGCACCTACAAGCGCCGTCCCGAAGCCCAAACCCATATTGCCCAGGGCGAAACCTACGCTAGCTTCAACTACTCTACCGAGCGCAAACGTGTCCTCAATGCCGATCGAGTCGTCACCAAAGACGATAACGTTAAGCAACATGCCTATACACACCAAAAACTCTAGCCGTTAGTTTTTAAAAATAATAAGTCTCAAACGCATATATAGCCCCAACCGATCCTAGTAATTGGGGCTATAAAATTAAAAATCTAAATTGCCCTAATGTCTAAGCCTTGGCAACCATTACTAGATCGAGCATTAAATCTCTTTCTCAAGCCAAATTGTCCGCTGTGTAATCGCGCAGCTCAAGATGTATTCTGTCAATATTGCCAACGTCAAATTCAAGACTGTAGACTAATTCAACCCGATCGATATTGGCATGGAGATCTACCGCTATTTGTTTGGGGCAAGTATGAAGGTGCGGTGAAACAATCGATCGGTAAGTTAAAATATGATGGTCATCAATCGATCGGTCAGATCTACGGCACATGGCTAGCAGCTAGCTGGAAAACATCCACACCAGCAGGCTTAGCAGCTAAATTAATCGTCATTCCAATTCCACTTCATCCAGAAAAAATTACAACTAGAGGCTTCAATCAAGCTGAGTTAATCGCTCGCAGTTTTTGTCAATGTATAGATGCGAAACTAGATCTGAGTTTACAACGGACTCGATCGACTGTCGCTCAATTTGGGCTATCAAAGTCCGCGCGTCAAGCAAATGTTGAAGGTGCCTTTACACTTGTAAATTCATCGCTCAAAGCTGGTGATACGGTTCTATTGATTGATGATATCTATACAACTGGCGCAACTGTAAAATCTGCGGCAGCGGTGATGAGATCGATCCAAGTTAATGTTTGTGGCGTTGCCGCGATCGCCACGGGACGGGATGATTAATCTAAATCTCCGGTGTTCAAGCCCCTAGTTAGCAATATTGGCTGATATCCTCACCGCATTCATCAGCGAGGTAACACATGGCTTTGAAGCGGAGCATCACAACTTCATCGTAGAGTGGGTTGAGCTTACACATCGGTGGAATGTGTAGTAGCGTGCGTCCAAACAAGTTGAGATCGCGCTCAAACGGACATTGGGAAGGAATCAGCTGACAAAGTTTGTGAGCTAGTTGGGGGTTAGAAACATTGAGATTTTCCAACCAGCTGCGGAGTGGCTTGAGAAGATCGAACTTAGGTGAGTGTAAAGAATGAATGGTTGAGTGTGACATTAATCTGGTTGCCAGCATCTGAGCAAGCTTTGATAGATTAGAAACCATAATGTTAGACGTAATAGTGGTACCTATTCGGAGGTAACTAGATAACTATTTGTGGTGTCGCTTGTAAGCGCAATGTCTATCTAAATATAAATTACAAACATTAGCAATCGCTTTCCGGAAAGAAAGCTCTGAGTTTACCTTACTTACGCTTCAGGTTCTACCTGGACATAATCCGTGACGAATTAACCTTCTAGTAGTTTAGACCTTGTAAATCTATGTACTGTTCCCATGTTCTCTCGATCGAGACCTTTTGACAACTGTAAATTTACGCAAATCACATAACTCTTTTCATCTTCAATTTGAACGCATTTCGGATCGCAATTTTGTATGGATCGATACACTTTGACAAACCAAATTTATCAATTATTAAAAAATTCTGATCCCTTACTTGTTTATGTGCAAACTTATCTAGTTTGAATAGTCTGTGGCTAATGTTACAAATTAAATCTATTGATCGAACGCCCCAGCAATATAGTCAAGTAATAATAGCCGCTCACCAGCCGTGGTATCGGTTAGCAGGTACAAAGGTGAATCAACGATCGATCTGTGGATGGGCTGATGACGAACGATCGCGACATCAAACCGACACGGATATTCAGCTAGGTATGGATGTTTAATTAAGAACAGCTCGGCGGTGCGAACGATTTTAGCTTGCTTCTGGGGTGTAATTGCGAGTAACCCGTCGGCATCCCAATTAGATCGATTACGAGTTTTGACTTCGATAAATAGCAGGGTGTCTAATTCAATCCCAATCAGATCAATCTCCCCCCTTTTCCATCGCCACCGATGATGTAGGATCTTGCCACCACGGGAGATTAACCACTGAGCAACGACTTCTTCCCCTTTTTTGCCAGTATTCATCTAATTAGTGAATAGTGGATAGTGGATAGCCCACCACAATGATTTCAGGTAATTCATCATCACCTAAATCAGACTTTTGAATAGATGGATACCGTCAGCATTACCGAGGAGGGGATCGGCGGCGCGTTCGGGATGGGGCATCATGCCGATGACATTTTTGGTGGCGTTGCAGATGCCCGCGATATTATTGAGGGAGCCGTTGGGATTGGTGCCAGCGTACCTAAATAATACTTGACCATTGGATTCTAGTCGATCGAGCGTCTCTGGATCGGCATGATAGCAGCCTTCGCCGTGAGCGATCGGCAGGTTGATTGCGGTGTTAGCATAGCCCTGTGTCCAGATTGAATCAGTATGCTCAACTTGGAGCGGCACTCGATCGCAAATAAAGTGCATATCCCGATTGCGTACCAGCGCACCGGGCAATAATCCCGCCTCAGTTAGCACCTGAAAACCATTACAAATACCTAAAACATATTTACCCTGTTCAGCATGGGCAACAACTTGTTTCATAATCGGTGAAAATCTAGCAATCGCTCCACAGCGGAGGTAGTCGCCGTAACTGAAGCCGCCAGGAATAACGACGACATCGACATCATGGAGATCGGTTTCTTCATGCCAGATCGTGCGCGTGGGTTGTCCGAGCAAATCGCGGGTAACGTAAACCACATCGCGATCGCAATTAGAACCAGGGAAAACAATTATGCCGAATTTCACAATAAGTTAGGAGTTGGGAGTTGGGCTTTAACGTTTGGATCTAGAAAATTTATCTTCTTATCTTCTTACCTCCCAACTCCCAACTCCGCA
>JANNDQ010000770.1:0-1741 GCA_031387965.1 Chamaesiphon sp. OTE_75_metabat_567 | reverse complement strand
GCCGAGTTTGTCGTCATCAGCTTCCAACAGATTGACAGAAATATTGCCATTTAATAAGGAGCGCATTTTATGGAGTTTACAGTAAATTCAACTAGGTTTGACCCTTATAAAAACTTTAAGTTTCGGGTCAAGTGGGATGGCAAGTATATTGCCGGAGTTAGTAAGGTTGGGGCATTGAAGCGCACTACTGAAGTGGTTAAGCACCGAGAAGGTGGCGATCCTAGTTCGTCTCGCAAATCACCAGGGAAAACCGAATATGAAGCCATCATGCTCGAACGTGGTGTTACCCACGACCCTGAATTTGAAAAGTGGGCAAATAAAGTTTGGAACTACCAAAATGCTCAGGCTGGAGCCGACCAACGCACCAAGGAAGTCTCGCTGGCTGACTTTCGGAAGGACATTATTATCGATGTCTTTAATGAAGCAGGTCAAAAAGCAATTTCCTACAAGATTTATCGCTGTTGGATTTCGGAATATCAGGCAATGCCCGATCTTGATGCCAATGCCAATGCGATCGCGATCCAGCATATCAAACTGGAAAATGAAGGTTGGGAAATAGACAACGAGGTGAAAGAACCGAAGGAAGAAAGTTTCTAATCACGATCTACTATGCGCGTATTGTCAGCATCAGAATTGTTAGGAGTATGGGAGCGGGGACTAACTCAGTCCCCCGTTCATAGAGCTTTGGGTTTACTATCGGTGGCAAATCCAGAAAACACACCGATCCAACTCGCCGAACTAAGTATCGGTCAACGGGATGGCTTGTTACTAACGTTGCGAGAATGGACATTTGGCTCACAGATTCAGAGTGTGGCGACTTGTCCCCAGTGTAGCGATCGACTGGAACTCTCGTTCGAGATCTCTGATATCCGTGTGCCAGAGATCGTCCAGGAAAAACCAAAAGTTTCTTTACTACCACGTTGGTTGCATAAAAATCACCAACCAGAACGTCGATCGAGTGTAGTTAAGTTCGCTGACTATGAGGTGCAATTTCAGTTGCCAAATAGCCTGGATTTAGCTGCTTGTCTCGATCTCCTTCCAGCTCTTAATCCTGGCTCTGACAATACCACCTCGCCCCAACGGATTTTGCTCGAACGTTGTCTATTAGTAGCACATCATCGGGGCAAACAGCAGTCGATCGACAAATTGCCACCAGAAGCGATCGATGCAGTCATCACCCAGATGGCTGAGGAAGATCCCCAAGCCAATGTCCAATTGAATTTAACCTGTCCGAGTTGCGGCCACCAATGGCGATCGCACTTTGATATCGTCTCTTTTTTCTGGACGGAAATTCATGCTTGGGCGATTCGTACCTTACGCGAAATCCATACAATCGCGGCGGCTTATGGTTGGTCGGAGGCAGAAATTTTGGCAATGAATCCCTATCGACGGTACTTATATTTGGAGATGGTCGGGCGATGAGTGATTATCTGAGTAATTTGGTCGATCGCAGTTTAGATCGGGCTGATGTGATTCAGCCACGATTGCCGTCTTTATTTGAGCCTGCTCAAGGTATTGGTAGCCCGATCGCGGGATTGTGGCAAGAAGCAGAACCCATGACAGAAATTATCGAACAGTCTGTTCCTGAAGCCAGGAATTCGCGAGCTGTCGCACGGCAACCTTCACCAATTGCCAGAATATTCGATCGAGTCGTCAACAGACGATCTGCTGATTCTGACTCAAATCCTCAGTTACCAACAGTATCAACCCCCACAACCACGATCGAGGTGTCCCAGCCCCG
>JANNDQ010000746.1:0-2189 GCA_031387965.1 Chamaesiphon sp. OTE_75_metabat_567 | reverse complement strand
GTCAGCGACAATTAAGCATATTATTAATTCAACTACTTACCCCTATACACAGTTCCATTTTGCCAGCGTGACAAATGGTAATGTTGCCCTGCTCAAAATTTTTAAAAACCACGGCTGGGGGATTCATGCGAACACGCCAGGAGATATCTATCTGGCTCTGGCGGCTGGCTTCACACCCGATCGCATCGTGTATAGTGGGAGTAATCTCGATCGGGATGAGATGCGCCAATTACTAGCGTGGGAGATTCAGGCGATTAATTTAGATAGTCTCAGCCAACTTCAGTTGTTAGTAGATATTTATAATCTAGAATATGCTAAACCTAAGCTGGGGTTGCGATTGAACTTCCCTGCACTCACAGGGGATAGTCGGATTGGTGTGCATCCCGATGATTTCGGCACAGCCACTGATATCGCCCGTCAAACTGGTTTAAGTATTGAGGGCATTCATTTCTATCGCGGTACCGGAACGAATGCGACACAGGCGTTTGTGGACGCGATCGAACCGATCTTATCGATCGCGAGTCAGTTGCCAGATTGGTCATATTTAGATTTCGGCGGTGGGTTTGGCTATCCGTATCACCATGATAAAGCCGCTTTTGACTGGCTGGAGTTTGGGCAAGTATTAAACGCAAGATTATCAAAACTAGATCGCCAAATTCAACTGACGATCGAACCTGGACGGGCAGCGATCGCCGGATCTGCGGTACTATTGGCGCGGGTAGTTTCGACAAAATGGCAGGGTGAAAAACAAATTCTCGGTGTCGATACCACGGTTGCAAATCTCTCGGTACCCGCTGTACATGGTGGCTATCGGGACATAGTTAGTTGGCAAACTAGCGACGAGTTATTTAGTACCGATGTCTGTGGGAATACCACTTATTCTCGTGATTATTTAGGACGCAATTGTCAGCTACCGCGCCTGGAAATCGATGATATTATTGCCATTCTCGATGTTGGCGCTTATGGTTATGCGATGTCTTCGCATTTTCTGCATCGTCCCCGTCCAGCGGAAGTATTATTAGATAATTCTCATCATCGACTGATTAGGCAACGCGAAGATTATAGTATCTTATTAAACAATCAAATTTTTGAGGAGCATCAATCGTGAAATGTATTAGCTGCAATACTGATAACAACCTCAAAGATCGGACTGCCAATATGGGTAGGTGTAAAAGTTGCAATCATCGATTTGCATTTGAACCAACGGCAATGCCAGTAATTAAGCTAACCGATCCATTCTTTGCTAAAGTGATCGCCGATATCTCAGCTAATCATACTTTATTTTTTACACCCACACAGCTTTATTACTTAATTGATAAAAGATTGCGATCTAATGCAAGCAAAAGTAATATCTTCAAAATGATTGCTTGGAATATTGCTCTTATTTTTATGTCAGCATTTCTCCTGAGCGGCGGTATTGTCAAACTTGGTACTTTTCTAAATCTCACCTTTCCTGTCGATCCAATCTTTCCAATTATATTAAGCTTAATTGTAACTTTTAGTGTGTGGATAACCGCAGAAAATGCACTCAATGCTGGATCGAGTCGGCGGACTCGTCAACAGAGTATTAAAACTCTCAAAATTATAGCAATGGTGATCCTCTTAGTTGGATTACCAGTCAGTATTATTGCCAAAATACCAATCGGCATAATTACTTCGATCGGGTTGGGAATTAGTGCGATTTGGTTGAGTTGGGATTGTAAGCGGAGACAGAGTAATATATTCGACAAGTTTTTAATTGAGCGAGTCCAATTTGATACTTTGCTAACTAAATGGAATAGTATTAATAATTCACCTGCTAAGATTTTGCCACCACCTCGAACTACTAGTTTACCTGCGGCACCAAATCCAGAAGTAACTGCTTATAGTTTCGATCGCGTGGTGGTTTGCGATCGTCCTGAAATTGCTCAGTTATTAATTAGTAATAACTTCCATTTTGAAAATAATTGTGCGATTCTAACGATCGATGGTTATCCCCAGAGTATTTTCACTACTACAATGGAGATGCTCCGCCGCAATCCTGATTTAAAAGTATATGTGCTGCACGACTGTTCACCTAGAGGTATCCAGCTAGTACATCGCCTACGTGCAGAGGAAAATTGGTTCCCAGATCCAACAGTTCCAATTATTGATGTGGGAATTCTACCCCGCCAGATTATGGAAAATCTCGATGTGATGACTCCTCAATC
>JANNDQ010000735.1:0-16193 GCA_031387965.1 Chamaesiphon sp. OTE_75_metabat_567 | reverse complement strand
CTATCATTCATGCCTAGCTGGTTGCAGTGGGTCGCCTCGCTCAATCCACTTACTTATGCGATCGAACCCATTCGCTACCTCTATACTCATCCACAGTGGGATCTGACCAGTACTGTCCTCACGGCACCTTGGGGGTCGATTTCTTTTGGCACCTCACTGCTAGTTTTATTAGGTTTTGCCATATTTACCCTCACCGCTATTCAACCGTTGCTAAAGCGGCGTTTAGCCTAGTCAGAGGAACTATTTAACCAAGACTAGCATCTTAATTTATAGTCGATCCAATCTACTCTCAAACCTCTAAAGATTATGAAACTATTTATCCGTCCAGCAGCTCTGTTGTTAGGTTTATCCTTAGTGTTAGTGCCCACGATTGCTTCAGCACAATCAGATACTTTTGGTAATGGTGGCGACCAGCGAGATGCTTTTGGTCGAGCTGCTACAGGTGATACGTCTGGCTTGCTAAACTTGATCAATCAAGCCCAAATTAATAGCAAGATTAATCCTAATTACGCTAGTCAACAGCGGGAACAGATCACTTCAGCAACTGAAGATTTTCGCTCACAGCAGCTAAAAGTACTCCGAGATCGTAATAAAAAAGCTGAACCTGAAGCAGTAACTACACCTAAATAATTGCAATCTAACTATCGTTGATAGTTGATAAGCTTAATCGCTTATTTTCTCGATGTGGACAAGGTTGTCGAGGATTATATTACCGCTTGGTAATTAAAATACTGTAGGTAAAAAAAGTCGAGATCGCTAAGATTATTAATACTAGCAATATGCCGCCTGGGATAAAAGTTACAATCCCAAGTCCACGTAATAGATAAACTAGGATGCTCAGTCCAAGGCTAATGCTAAACAGATAGGCGAACTTCTGGGTTAAAGGCATATAATAGCGGTTGAGTCGTAAATTCTAGTTGGCATTTTAATGAGTCTCGATCGTCAAAACCTCACATCTTTTCAATCGATTCGTCGCATTTTACTGAGCATACTGACAGTATTTGTCCTATTAAAGCTCATCTTCTCACTGATCGACACACTCGATCGACCCCAGATTCAGGGCAAATTTGAGCTGTATCAAACTAATCTCGTATTAGTCGCCTCTGAGTGGAAACCGACAGCCGATCTCGCTGGATTGAGTGCCCTCCAGACAGCTGTTGTTGGCACAGACATATTGGATGCAGCTACTCAGCAGTATCAAACTGCCAGAGCAAGTGATGTCCAAGCGATCGACAAGCTAAATCTCAGTTTAGCAGATTTACCAGCGGTAGCTACTGATAGCAGTAATCAAGCAGCGATCAAACTTCAAACTAATCTAATCAACAAAACAATTTCCGCAGCCCAATCGGAAATCAATCAAATAGATCTCCGCATCGGCATACTTCAGGCAGAAGGAAAGAAACCAGTCGAGGCGGTCAAAACTTGGCAACAAGTTGTTGCTAGTTCCCAGCAAGTTACAGCTAAAAATGCTGCTAAATTACTAATTGATATCTGGAAGCAACCGTCAGCAATCGAGAAAAATACAGCATCGCAAATCGAGGCTGAAATTAATACTAATTTTAAGGGATGGTTTGGCGATCGAGTCTTAGCTCAATTATATACAGACTTGGGTGATAATACCAAATTAGCAGCACTCAATTTAACCGAACAAGTAGCAGCAAAAAATGCCCTAATTAAAGTAGCTGCAAATACAATTCCTCGCGTAGTGATCGGATTAAGTGGTGTTGGCTTAATCATATATTTTATAGTCAGATTGATCATTCAGTCGATCCAACAACGCGCAGATCGATCAGTGGCAGACATTCTCATCGAAAATATTAATACGCCCTGGACATCCCCCTGGGACTGGGAAATTGTGTGGCAAGTATTCATGGTGGGCTTCTTTTTTGTCGGGCAATTTTTACTACCCTTCTTATTTGGTGCAGTTATTAATCCAGCTGCACTCACTACACGCGGACAAGGAATCTATGTGTTTAGCAGCTATATGCTCATGTCTAGCCTAGCAATTGGTGTACTATATTTATCAATTAAATCTTATCTCCCACTACCGCCCGACTGGTTTAAATTTAATTGGAAGTCTAATTGGTTTCTGTGGGGCGTAGCTGGTTACTTAGTTGCGACACCAATTGTGATTGTTTTTTCAGTGTTGAATGAAAAGATCTGGCAAGGACAAGGCGGCAGTAATCCCCTATTGCAAATTGTACTGGAAAGTAAAGACTCGATCGGATTAGCGCTATTTTTTCTCACCGCAGCAGTTGCGGCACCGCTATTTGAGGAATTCTTATTTAGAGGATTTCTCCTGCCTTCCTTGACTCGCTATGTGCCAGTCTGGGCAGCAATTGGGATCAGTGGGCTACTATTTGGCGTTGCTCATTTGAGCCTATCTGAAATTGTGCCACTAACTACACTCGGCATTATCTTGGGAATTGTCTACGTGCGCACTCGAAACTTACTCGCGCCAATGTTATTGCATAGCCTGTGGAACAGTACTACCCTAATCAGTCTATATATCTTGGGCAGCAGTAACTAGCAGCTAGCTGCTACTTAACTTGCAGTTTATAACTAGTCTTGACTTGAGCATTAGTCGCCATCTTGCCGATAAACTTCCAGCGGAGATAATTATAATCAGCCGCAGGGGCTAATTCTGTTCCAATCATCGGCTTGGCAACAAATGTCTTGCCACCATCAATACTAAATAACAACTCAGCACCATCGACTACCATCGCCGAATCTTTGAGATAGTTAGTTCCTTTTGGAATTGGTTGTTTGAGAATCAGATTTTTAAGCGGACAATGACTATTATTTTTAGCAACAACGGTGTATTTAATGATGTCTCCAGGTCGAACAGATGCCTTGCCAGCAATCGGCTCAAACATTTCCTTATTATCTTTCATGACTTTTTTATCAGCCTTGAGAGTGAGCGTAACTCGCTTGGTAATTGGCAGAGGATCGATACAATTTCTACGTGTTCTTGTCCGAGCTTCGAGCGGAAATTGTAGCGCAATTAATGTAGTTGTAATGATGCCAAAACTAGCAATAATGACGATCGAGAACTTGGACATGGTGACTTATAATTGAGCGATTGTGTAGATATATTGATTGAGACGATCGAACAGCGATAAAGTTGCCTAATTAGTCACTGTATAAGATGTTAGTTTAGCAGCTCTTTCCTGCTTATTTATCGGTCAAAGCCCACACTTTGTGATCTAACCTGATATTGTAGAGATGTGCGCTTCGCTGCGATGCTCTTATGAGAACAGTTGCGCCCATAATAATTGAACTGCATCAGTAAATTACAGACAATGACCCTAGACTGGATTAGCCCCGCCGAACGCCTCCAATCCTTGCCTCAATATGTATTTGCTCGGTTGGAAGAACTCAAAGCCAATGCCCGGAGTCAGGGGGTAGATTTGATTGATTTGGGCATGGGCAATCCAGACGGTGCAGCACCAGCGCCTGTAATTGCTGCGGCAAAGGATGCGCTAGACGAAGCTACTAATCATGGCTATCCACCATTTGAAGGTACTGCCAACTTTCGGGAAGCGATCGCCAAATGGTACTATCGTCGCTATGGTGTCACCCTCAATCCTAATAGTGAAGCTCTCCCTCTGCTCGGTTCCAAGGAAGGCTTAGGACATCTCGCCCTCGCCTATATCAATCCTGGCGATACTGTGCTAGTCCCCAGTCCCGCTTACCCAGTCCACTTTCGGGGGCCAGCGATCGCAGGTGCTAAAATTCATAATATCATCCTCAAACCAGAAAATAATTGGGAAATCGATCTCAACGATATTCCCGCAGATGTTGCCCGCAAAGCCAAGATTCTCTTCTTCAACTACCCTATCAATCCGACTGGTGCAACAGCACCGCGTTCCTTTTTTGAAGATGTTGTCGCCTTTGCACACGAGTACTAAATTTTACTAGTCCACGATCTCTGCTACGCCGAACTTGCCTTCGACGGCTACAAGCCCACCAGCCTACTCGAAATCCCTGGGGCTAAGGAAATCGGTGTCGAGTTCCACACTCTCTCCAAAACCTATAATATGGCGGGCTGGCGCGTTGGCTTTGTAGTTGGCAATAGTCAGATCATCCAAGGACTCCGCACTCTCAAAACCAACCTCGATTATGGTATTTTTGCTGCGCTTCAGACAGCTGCTCAAACAGCCCTCGAACTGCCCGATGAATATGTCACCCAGGTGCAGAACCGCTATCGCGAACGTCGCGATTTTATGATCCAAGGATTAGCAAAATTGGGCTGGTCAATTAAACCGACCAAAGCGACGATGTATCTATGGATTCCCTGTGCAGTGGGTTGGAATTCTACCGATTTTGCCCTGATGGTATTGCAAAAAACAGGTGTTGTATTTACCCCAGGGAATGCCTTTGGAGTTGGTGGCGAAGGATATGTCAGAATTAGTCTCATTGCCGATCTTGACAGGTTGGGTGAAGCAATTCAACGATTAGTAGATGCTGGAATTCGCTACGAGTCATAGTAGATTAACGATGAAATAGTTATGACAATCTTCTTTGTTCTGACCTGTATCGGCGGAATCATCCTCTTACCCTACTGGCTAATTGTCGCGAACCCATTCCCCAAACCATCAGGTGAATGGCAAGTTGGCACATCAGATCTGGTTTGGGATTCTCCTCTGCATTCGGGAATTATTGCCAAGGTATGGTACCCAACAGATATTGTCAATGTTAATCCTAGTCATCTGATCGACCCAATCGGGAAAACTTTCTCTACAAACATGGTCTTAAATCTACTACTGAAATTGATATTTAGTAATATTTTTTTAGGTCATGTTAAAGTTCCGGTCTCGATCGATGTAACTCCTAGTAAATGTCCATATGGTTTTCCTGTAATCCTGTTTTCACATGGCTTTTCTGGTATTAATTCGCTCAACACATTTTACGGCTTAGAATTTGCCAGTCATGGTTTTATTGTAATTAGTACCAATCACCCTGGTTCGAGTATCAGCACCATGCTCGCAGATGGATCGCAGATAGGGTTTAATGCAGACGGTTTAGATCAACCCGAATTATTGGCAAGTAAAATTGCTGTAGATCGGGCAGGCGACCTATCGATAATTTTAGATCGAGTAATCAGTCTAAATTCTAATCATGATTCATATTTGTATCAAAGAATTAATACTAGCAAAATATTTGCCGCCGGACACTCAATTGGCGGTTCGGCTAGCTTTGCTGCTTGTGGTCAAGATCGACGAATTTTAAAAAGTGTCAATTTTGATGGCTTCTTTTATATGGAAGAGATCGATCTTAGTTGTGCTGACAAAGAATTTTTGCTAATTCAACCCGATCGGCATCAGTCACCAAAGCAAAAAAAATCTCAAACTGAATTTGATTTACTGATGGCAAAGGACAATCTCCGCATAACTCAACTTTCAGCTAGTCAAAACTTCCATCATCTCTTGTTGCCATCAGTAACTCATCTGAGCTTTATGGATTTACCGCTAGTGATCAATCCTAGATTGAGTAAGTTAATTAGTTTATTTGGCAAAGCAGATGGGCTTGATTTACTATTGCAGACATCAAAAATAACGATGGATTTTTTTAACAAGCAAACTTAAATTGAACTATGTCTAGTCAACCTGTTTGGGAAAAACAAATTAGTAATGTATTTACCTTGATTGAATATCCAGCCAGAACAAAAGAACCCCGCTGTCTAATTATTGGTGGTGATAAATCTGGAGCAGATCAGACGAAGACGCTTTCACTATTCTTTCAAACTTGGGGAATCGATCGCGAAACCATCACAAATCTTCAATGCTCGATCGTTTTTCGAGCGGTGCTAGAAGTGGGAATTGTTGATGAAATTTCGACATTTACTTTTCAAGAAGCGCTAGAGTGGGCTAGCGACTAAACCGACAAATAAGCTTAGATTCTCAATTGATAAGTAGTTGGTAGCTGGATGGAAATATTTATTACCTTTGGTAGGCTTCGCCAATAGATAGAAATTGCTTGAAATCTAGATGGTGGGAAGTGTCTTGACCCACCCTACTAAATTTATACTTATATTTAAGACGATTATACGACGGCTTCGGCAATGATAAATTCAGGGTTTTCTACATATTGCATAAATTCACCCATCACTTGTTGGACTACAGATCCACCCATATCTTCAGCGATGAAGCCAGCCAAATCGGGAATATCAAAAATTTCGACATAATCAACACTGGGCTTTGCATCGTCCATTAAATGTTTAATCGTCCGATAATTTTCAAAGGAATTGACTCGCGTCAAGCCACGCATTAAGGGATAATCAGTTCCTCTCGTCCAGCTTTCATACTGGGCTTGAGTAGTCGTAGACTTGAGCGTATAGGTGATAATAAGTTTTGACATCGGTAGTTTCCTTGATAAGTAATGTTAGCGATCGCGTTTAGCAAGTAGCCACCGCAATTTTACTCGAAAATAGCTAGATGATTTCTACTTTGCTGAAAACAGTCGTGTCGATAGCGTTCGCGGAGCGTCTGCCTGCGCAGAAGCGCTGCCTTGAGCAGGTCGCCGGAAAATCAGGCAGTATGATAGGCTGATACCTAGTTTCACCAAACTAGTTCAACCATGTCATCACCCAGCACTGCTGAAATCAAACTTCTAATCCTGGATATCGATGGCACGATTGCCGGACAATCGAATCAAGTCAGTACTAGAGTCAAACAAGCCATTAAAGCTGCTCAAGATCGCGGTGTTCGCGTTGCTATCGCCACCGGGAGAATGTATAAATCTGCCTTGCGATTTCACCACGATATCGGCGCAGATCTGCCGATTATGGCTTATCAAGGGGCGTGGATTCAAGATCCAGCAACAGGGACAATCCATCGCCATCAACCCGTTCCCGTCGAGATTGCGCGTGAGTTAATCGATTATTTTGAGCAGGAGCATCTTTTGGACAAGTTATCGATTCATGTCTATCGTGATGATTGCTTATATGTGCGTGAGATTAATGAGGATACTGAGTTGTATATTGGACGTAGTGGGATTGGTGTTCAGCCAGTAGCCGATCTCCGCACAGTCTTGACTGCTCAACCAACTAAAATATTAGCAATGTCGGAAGATACCGATCTGATTCAACATTTACTGACAGATCTCCGCAAACGCTATCAGCCAGATGAGTTACACATTACTACCTCAGTCCCAATCTTCCTCGAAACCACTCAATCGGGCGTAAATAAAGGTACGGCAATTGATTACGTCGCCAAAAACCTGCTAAACATTACCGCTGAGAATGTGCTAGCGATCGGTGATAATTATAATGATGTCGAAATGCTGGCATATGCTGGCATCGGTGTGGCAATGGGAAATGCGCCTGCTGATGTCCAATCTCTCGCTGATTGGGTTGCTCCAGATATTGAGGCAGATGGTGTAGCTGTGGCGATTGAAAAGTTTATTCTCAGTACTTAGCTCAATTTTAGTTGAGATTACTGTACCTATCGCGAGATATAAAACCAAAAAGAAGACCGACGACTGGCCGTGTTTCGTCTCGGTCTTCTTCTTGATTCGCTCCTCACACTCATATAACAATACTTGATCGCCAAAATATTGTCAATACCCTACGCCAATTTACTTAAAGCATGTGCTCGATCCAACATCCCAAAGCCTAAAGCCGAGCCGTACATTCGAGGATCAGCCGTTGATTTTCGATCGCGTGGGGCTGGATCTCCAGTGCCGATCTAAAGGCGCGAATAGCGGCGGAATAGTTGCCTAGAGCCGCATGACACAGCCCTAAACCGTGTAGCGCACCAAAATGAACGGGATTAAGTTGCAGCACCCTCTCACAATCAGCGATCGCCATGTCGTAATTTTTGGTCACAAACTGCAATACGGCGCGTCTATTCCAGGCTTCGGCAAAATCTGGCAAAGCATCAACTAGATCGTCTAGAATCGAACTAGCTGCAAGTACATTGCCTTCAGAGAGAAATCTTTCACTCTCCTCGATCTGTTCGAGGGCAACCTTACCCTTTTGCCAGAACCAGATCCGCCATAGTTGACTAGTAGCGCGTTCCCGAATATTCAGGTCGCTACTTTTTAAATCCAAGAGTAATTTATCAATTAAATTCTGATTCATATTCAATATGGCTACTTACCCAGGTATTTCGAGCGAAGCTTTCCGACACCCACTGGATCTTCAAGCCGAACAAGCTCTCCGCAGCGTTCCAGGTTTTAATCTAGTGGCGAGCAAATTTGTGGAGTTTATTTATGAACGTCCCCAACTAGTATACCTAATGGGCAATAGTATTCAAGTAGGCCCCAGACAATACGCGACGATCTACGGCATGTTTCGGGAATGTCTGCGAGATCTCGATATCTACCCCGAGCCGACATTATTTATCAGCCAAAATCCACAAGTCAATAGTTATGCGATGGGACAAGAGCATCCATATATTGTCATTAATACGGGCTTATTAGATCTGTTGAATGAGGATGAGATTAAGACTGTTTTAGCACATGAGTTAGGACATATCAAATGTGGACATACAATCCTGATTCAAATGGCAATGTGGGTGGTAAATGCCGCTTCGGTGATCGGCGAAATGACTTTTGGACTCGGAAATATTGTTAGCAATGGATTAATTGTTGCTTTCTACGAATGGCGACGCAAAGCCGAACTTTCGGCAGATAGAGCTGCTTTGCTCGTGATGGAAAATCCCCGCACGGTGATGACTACAATGATGAAAATTTCTGGCGGAAGTAGTAAATTCATTGATGAATGTAGCCTCGAAGAATTTATCAAGCAATCGGAAAACTATCGCAATCTCGATGAAGACGGTTTGAATCAAGTCTATAAAGCTTTGATGTATTTGGGTGTGAATGGAATGCTCAGTCATCCTTTCCCAGTCGAACGCATTCACTTTCTCCAAGAGTGGACAAACTCAATCGATTATCAAGATATCCGCAAGGGCAACTACGCCCGCGTTTCGGTAGAAACCAAAAATACTGAGCCAACAGCCAGCGAATCCGAACGTTTACGCCGCGAGATCGAGGCACTTCAGCAAGAGATTGACAAACGCAAATCTCGCGATCGTTAATTGTTTAGCAGGAGTAATGTCTTGTCTCGCATCATCAGGGAGTAAACCTCCCGGCTGCGAGCCGCTTCATGAATTACCCATATCCTGATTTTTAGGGTGCGACTAAGATTAAGATTAAATTGGGTTAGAAAGCCTCTACGAACAAGAATTATTGCGATTTTAACTGTGAAATTATATACCTACCATACACCTGAACGTACACCCTCAGGTGAATTGCCTGTCTGCGCGATCGCGATTGACGTATTACGAGCAACCACTACGATCTCGGCAGCACTAAATTCTGGAGCTGAGGCAATTCAAGCTTTTAGCAACATGGATGTACTGATGGACGTGAGTGACAAATGGCCGTCTGAATTACGGTTGCGTGGTGGTGAAAGGGGTGGGGCGAAGGTAGCTGGTTGCGATTTAGGGAATTCCCCACTCGACTGCACTCCAGATGTCGTCAAAGGTAAGCGGTTATTTATCAGTACTACCAATGGTACTCGGACATTAGAGCGGATACAGGGGGCGAAAATTGTCCTCGCAGCAGCTTTGGTCAATCGTCAGGCGATCGTCGATTATGTGCTGTCTCAGCAGCCGGAGACAGTCTGGATGGTAGGATCGGGATGGGAGGGTGATTACTCTTTAGAAGATACGGTTTGTGCGGGGGCGATCGCGGATAGTATCATTACTAAGTTGGGTGTAAAGTTGACGGATGTGGCTGGCAATGATGAATTGGTGGCTTCGATCGCGTTATATCGACAGTGGCAAGACAATCTTTTGGACTTATTTTACCTCGCCAGTCACGGACAAAGATTAGTAAGGTTGGAATGTTTTGACGATCTCAAATTTTGTGCGACTCCTGACACGTTGAATATTGTACCGATTCAAACTAGTCTGGGCGTTTTACAAGCAAATTTGACATAGCCTAGCTGAATACGTCATCATATAAACATTGGATATAGTGCTTATATGATGCTAGACCTCAGCCGAGATATCAACTCTCTTTCTAATTTCAAGCGCAATACTGCCAATTTTATCGATCGACTCAAAGAAACTAAATCTCCGCTAGTCCTGACGATTAATGGTGTATCTGAATTAGTCGTCCAGAGTGCTGAGGGTTATCAACAGTTGCTGGAACGAATCGAATATCTGGAAACGACGGCAGGAATTAGACAGGGACTCAATGAGCTGGAAACCGATCGAGCAGTTGCGGCTATTCCAGCACTAGAAGCTTTGAGAAGTAAGCTTCAACAGCCTCAATCATGAATTACAATGTCGAAATTCTGCCACAGGCACTTGATAATATTGAGTCTGCTTACCGCTGGATGGCGAATAATCTTAGTTCAGAACGGGCTGAACAGTGGTATGAAGAGTTAATGGTTGCTGTTCGATCATTGGAACAGTTTCCCAATAGAGCTAGTCAAGCTCCAGAGTCTGTTGAGTTTAAGCAAGATATTCGTCAGATATTTGTGGGAAAAGGGAAATAATACCGACTTTTATTTATAGTCATGAAAGGACGTGTTTCTATTTTATATGTTCGTCATTCTAGTCAATCTTGGTTGAGTCAATCTGAGTAATGTTTAAACCCTAGTTGGTGGGCAGTGCCTACCCTACATGAGGATGGGAAATACCAAGCATTTGGTTTATGTTTTGCCTTATTTAGAACAGGGTGGCACTGAAAAACAGGCGTTAAGTCTGATTGAAGAATTTCAACAGCGGTATCAAGTTTCATTGCTGGCACCAACGGGTAAAACACTGCCACTATTTTTAGAAAAACAACTAAAATATACTGAATTCACGTCATGGAATCGGAACTTCTTTCGAGGGTTCAGAGAACTAATTGCTGGAATTAAAGCAGCAAATCAACGTCAGTTGATCGATCTGATTCATGTTCATGGTGCTCATGAATTGATGATTCCACTGCGGCTATTATTTCCTAAATTGCCGATCGTATTTACGGTACATGGTTATCATGGAGCTAGTGCCGATATTAGTTATCGGTTAGCTTGTTTATTTGCTAATCTATGGGCAACTAGAGTAATTTGTGTTTGTCAGACTGAGTATGATATCTTGGTAAAGTTTGGGATGAATCCGGCTAAACTAGAGATGATTTATAATGGTGTGACGACACCGATATTAGATCGATCGATCATCGATTTCCTAGCTCAAAAATTTAACTTAGATCCTACTACTCAAACTATTATCGGTACAGCGGCTAGATTATCAGAAGCTAAAGGATTAACATATTTATTGCAGGCATTTGCAAGCGTTGCAACTGATAAACCAAGCTTGCGATTAGTGATTGCTGGAGTGGGAGAGTTGGAACAGCAACTCAAACAACAGGCTCAACATTTAGGTATTGGAGTGCAAACAATTTTTGCTGGTTATGTGAATAATCTTCCTGAATTAATGAGCTTATTTAATTTCTTTGTTTTACCATCATTGCAAGAGGCTTGTAGCCTCGCATGTGCGGAGGCAATGGCTCAACAAAAAGCGGTGATTGGTACTAGTATTGGTGGTATTGTCGAACAGGTATCCGATGGTAAAACTGGATTTATTATTCCACCTCAAGATGTAGATAGTTTGGCTGAGAAGTTGCAATATTTACTCGATCGACCTGAGTTAGTCGATGAATTTGCGAAGAATGGGCGTAAACGATATGAAGAACTTTTTGCACTCGATCGAATGTTAATTAAGACTGAAAATTTATATTCCCAACTTTTAAATTAGTGGCTACTTATGGAAAAATCTGACCTAGCTCAAACAACCAAGAAAGTTTTATTCATTAGTAATGGACATGGCGAAGACCTGAATGCTGTGCAAATTTTAAAAGCTTTACGACAAGCACACCCACAAATAGAAATCGGTGCAATGCCGATCGTTGGGTATGGGAATGCTTATCGAAATTTGAATGTCAACATCATTGGTCCGACTGAATTTTTACCTTCAGGAGGTTTTGTCTACAATAGTACTTTTAAATTATTAGAGGATATTCGATCGGGTTTATTCACACTACTCTGGCGACAGATTCAAGCTATTCGCAAATATGGTGAAGATTGTGATGCAGTTTTGGTAATCGGTGATGTCATTGTCCTAATCGGTGCTTATTTAACTGGTAAACCATATATGGCGTTTACCTCGTCTAGCTCGTCATATTATGAACATCGGATGAAGTTTGATCTCTTGACAGATTTGCTCTTGAAATCCGATCGTTGTCGGCAGATTTTTACTCGCGACCACTATACAGCGCAAATGTTAAATGCTCAAGGCTATACCAAAGCGATTTGTGTTGGTTTACCTGCGATGGATGCCTTGGAAATAACGAATAAAGATTTACAATCACAGCCTAATTTGCCGTTTATTGCATTATTGCCGGGGAGTAGATTACCAGAAGCTGGAACTAATTTACAATTACTGTTAGATTTGGCGATCGCCACAACGCCACTATTTCCTGATGGCATTCAGTTTTATGCGGCTGTGACCCCAAATCTATGCAATCCTGATCTAAATGGCTTCATTCCCATCCAACAATTAGCGAAACAACGTGGTTGGGAATATCACTCCGATGGTTATTTGATTTATTCAGAACATCAAGTTAAGGTACGGTATATTTATGATGCTTTTGCAGATATCTTAGATCAAAGCGATTTGGTTGTCGGCATGGCGGGGGCGGCGATCGAACAAGCCGTTGGTTTGGGTAAACCCGTGATTCAAATCCCTAGTGCTGGCCCTCAGTTTACCTATGTTTTTGCCGAAGCGCAAATGCGACTTTTGGGTTCATCTGTACAAACGATCGGTACCAAACCAGCCGATGCGGAGACGATCACCCAAGCGGCACAAGCTATTCACCGCACGTTAGGGGATGAAGCATATCTCCAACAATGTCGGGTAAATGGATCGGAGCGAATCGGCGGTGCTGGTGGTGGCGAAGCAATGGCGCGGATTTTTGCCGATCTATTTTTAAAAACCAATTTATCCTGAGTATAATGTTTGATTTTCTAATTGTTGGAGCTGGTTTTGCTGCTTGTACTTTGGCAGATTGTATCGCGACAAAACTAGATCGTAAAGTCTTGATGATTGATACGAGAAATCATATTGGTGGTAATGCTTATGACTACTATGATAATGCTGGTGTCTTAGTGCATCGGTATGGAGCACACATTTTTCATACCAATAGTAAAAAAGTTATTAATTATCTGTCGCAATTCACCGAGTGGCGAGTCTATCAGCATGAAGTATTGGCAAAGCTCGATGGAGATCTGTATCCGATTCCCATTAATTTAAACACTATTAATAAGCTGTATGGTTTAAATCTCAATAGTCGAGAACTAGAAGACTACTACGAGCAGGTTAGAGAAAAATATGACAGAATTGAGAACTCCGAGCAGGCGGTGATCGGCAAAGTTGGCGAAGATTTATACAAAAAGTTTTTTAAGAATTATACCTATAAACAGTGGGAATTATGGCCCCATGAATTGGATGCGTCAGTTTGTGCGCGGATTCCGGTGAGAACAAATAAAGATAACCGTTACTTTGGTGACAAGTATCAATTGATGCCATTACATGGTTATAGCAAGATGTTTGAGAAGATGCTCGCTCATCCGAACATTAAAGTCATGCTCAATACAAGTTTTGAAGAGGTTGAAGGATGGCTGAAATTCGACCATTTAATCTATACTGGGCAAATTGACAGGTTTTTTGACTATCAGTTTGGTAAATTACCCTATCGATCGTTAAGGTTTGAATTTGAAACTCATGATACTGAGTATTTTCAACCAGTCGCTGTAGTTAACTATCCCAATGATTATGACTTCACCCGCATTGTAGAATCAAAGCATATTACTGGACAAAAGCATTCTAAAACAACTATTTACTATGAGTATCCAGAAGCAGAAGGAGATCCTTACTACCCAGTACCACGTCCAGAAAATCGGGAATTATTCCAGCAGTATAAAGCCGAAGCAGAAAATCTCCAAGCAGTTACTTTTGTAGGCAGATTAGCTCAGTATCAATATTATAATATGGATCAAGTTGTTGCGGCGGCATTGACTGTATTTGAGGATCGAATTAGTAAGCTTTAAATTAATTGAGAATTGAGAATTGCGGATGCATTTACCGCACGGGTTCCCCGTCGGTAAAAATGCACCAAGCAGAGAATTGGGTTATTAGAGTAGAATCAATTCATGAATTTCTCCCTACTGCTGGCTGAATTGTCGAGTATAAAATTGAGCATATCGTCCATTGATAGCGAGTAATTCACTATGAGTACCAGACTCAATAATTTCTCCATTTTCGATTACCAAAATTCGATCTGCTTTGATCACTGTTGCCAGACGATGAGCGATAATAAATACAGTTCGATCGGTCATAATTCTCTCTAGTGCTTCTTGGACTAAAGTTTCCGATTCGGAATCTAGCGCGGAAGTTGCTTCATCGAGAATGAGAATACGGGGGTTGAATAATACTGCTCTAGCGATCGCAATTCGTTGTTTTTGACCACCAGATAATGTCGTACCTTTTTCACCGACATATGTATAGTAACCTTGGGAAAGTTGGGAAATAAATTGGTGAGCATTTGCAATCTTTGCCGCCTCTTGTACTGCCTGAATATCGAATTCAGTCTGCCCAAAAGCGATGTTTTGAGCGATGGTACCAGAGAGTAATACTGTGTCCTGAGGTACGATCCCAATTTGACGGCGCAAACTTTTGAGCGTCACATCGCGGATATCAATGCCATCGATCGAGATACTGCCAGATGACACATCATGGAAGCGATTTAATAGGCTCAGAATTGTACTTTTACCTGCCCCAGAAGCCCCCACCAGAGCGATCGTTTCACCAGGTTTAATATTTAAGTCAAATGATTTGAGAATTGGCTGTTCAGGTGTGTATCCAAAGCTGACATGCTGATAATCAATCTTGCCAGTAATCCGAGGTAATTCGATCGCGTTAGCTTTTTCAGTAATAGAGATCGGAATATCAAATAATTCAAATACTCGATCAACTGAAGCCTCTGCCTGTTTAATATCATTAAAATTACCAGTAGTCATTGAAATCGGATCGATCAATAAAACGATCGCGATTAAATAGCTCACAAAATTACTGCCAGTCAGATATCCTTGAGAAATCTGCCAACCAGCCAGTACAACTAAAAATAGAATACTGGCAGCTTCAATCAAGCTAATAATTGGAATTTGAAAAGCCTTGAGATTTTCAGTACTATATTTTGCTTGATAATTCAGTTCGGCTTCTTGTCCAAATCGAAAACTAGCATAATCTTCTGCTGCAAATGCCTGAATTGATCGCATATTGCCAGTAAATTCAGTAATTAGCGATGCTAAATCGGAAGTGCGATTTTGACTACGGAGCGAAAACTTGCGTAATTGTTCGCCAAACCAAGCAACAATCGTTGCAATAATTGGTGCTAGGACAAATACCGCGATTGTTAATTGCCAATTAACCCATACTAGATATCCCAAAATTAGGATTAGTTGCAAGCTACAAGGAATAAATTGATGAAAAATCTTATAAATAACTTCGGCAACTCGATCGACATCTTCAGTCAGTCGATAGGCTAAATCTCCGGTTTGTAATTTTTGAGTATATGCCGAACCTACTTTCAGCAGATGTGCGTAAACTCGTCTGCGTAAATCTAATGTGACGGCAAATGCGACCTTTGCCATGAGTGAATCTTGCCCATACTGCGCGATACCTCTAATTAAAAATACCCCGCCACCGATCAGTGCATATTGAGTCAATAATTCGACATTTCCCGCTCCCAGATATTTAGAAATATCACCTGCTAAAGATGCCATCAGCGGCGAAAATAGACTGAAGGTAATGACACAGAATAAGCCAAGGCTAATCGTCTGCCAATGAGGATTGAGATAAGGGAGAATTTGCCAATAATTAGAACGCTGTTTCAAAAGAGCCACTCGATCGCTAGATGATTTACTAATCTGACGCTATCAGCTTTTGGTTTGTTCGCACAAGGAAATCGACGAAAATACCTGTAGTACTATACTGATAATGTAGTTAATCGGGGAATACCTAACCAAGACGATCCGATAATTCTGGCAGTAATAATACCTAATTAGAATAACCTGCTGATTTAGACCATGATGTCGAGAGGTATTGGGATACAATGGGGGCAGCTAGTCGGCGGGT
>JANNDQ010000719.1:0-2435 GCA_031387965.1 Chamaesiphon sp. OTE_75_metabat_567 | reverse complement strand
GTGATCCTGGCGCCGCATCTGACCAAGGCGAAGAAGCGCGAGGTGGGCCTGCCGCATTGGGACCACGCCACGGAACGCCAGCGCAGCGACGGCATGTGCTGGAAGGACGAGATGCTTGTACAGGTGAATGGTAGTATTGGCGGCTGGGTGGGCACGAAACTAAATCTCTCGCTGGCTTCGGTGCGGATTCTGACCTTTTGCGGAATGAGTGCCGCTCTGGGCGCATTCTTTGGTGCGCCATTGGGCGGGGCACTATTCGCGCTCGAAATTCCCCACCGACGCGGCTTGGAATATTATGAAGCGATTATTCCAGCGGTGTTATCGGCGATTTTGAGCTTCACGGTATTTCGGTTTACCACGGGACTATCGATCGGCGGGATGTATCATTTTGCATCGATTCCACCCTTAACGCTGATGAATCTGCTCGAAGGAGCGATCTTAGGTGCGGTAGGTGCGGCGGTTGCCTTACTATTCGTGCTGGTGTTCCGCACTGTGGGTTATTTGACAGCACCGCTGCATCATCAAACAATTTTACTCGCAACGCTGGGCGGATTATCGATCGGGTTAATTGCCCTAGTTTTCCCCCAAACGTTATTTTTTGGTGAAGAGCAAATCGAGACGGTGATCGAGAGTGGGGCTAGTTATGGGATTGCGCTACTACTAGCGATCGGACTGGCAAAAATGTTGACAATTAGCTGTACCTTGCATTCTGGTTTTCGGGGTGGCTTTATTTTCCCGCTGTTCTATATTGGCTCGGTGGTGGGTTTAGCAATTTCGCTGGGGTTTCCCCAGATTCATCCGACGATCGCGATGGTATGTATGATGGCGGCGGTAAATGTGGCAATTACCAAGACTCCGATTAGCAGTACAGTGATTCTAAGCGTAATTGCCGATACCTCAATGGTACCTGTAATTGTAATTGCCAGTTTGACTAGCTTCTTGCTTACGACCCAGGTATCACTGATTAAAACCCAACGATCTCGCACAGTAACAGCCGGAGAATATCAGCCCAGTGAACAGTTGCCATTTATTGCGGCTAGCGTACTTACACAGGCATAACTGAATCTAGCTTAGTAAGTGCAGCAATCTCGATCGAACCACTGAAGATCTCTTGATATTGAGGGATCATCAGTGGTTTTTGATCGGAATATTTCGATATTTTGCGTTTTCCGCTCAAGCTTAAAGCCAAGACCAAGGCTCAATCTGAGCAACGTGCAGCAATTCCTGACTGAGTTCGGCGTGGAGGTGTCCATTGGTTGCGAGAATCCGCCCCGAGCGAAGATCGAATGAACTGCGATCGTATGCCGTGACTTTACCCCCAGCCGCCTCTAAAATCGCCACCCCCGCCGCCAAATCCCAAGGGGATAGTCCACGTTCCCAATAGCCGTCTAGCCTGCCACAGGCGACGTAAGCTAAGTCTATGGATGCTGCGCCTGCCCGCCGGACACCTTGAGTAATATGGGTCAGATAACAAAATTCTTGATAGTTATTATCGGCAGTTTCGCGGCGATCGTACGCAAATCCTGTCACAAGTAAGCTCTGAGCTAATCGATCGACTTTCGAGACCTGAATTGGTTTGCCGTTACAAGTTGCGCCCAGCCCCACAGCACCGCAAAATAGTTCTTTGTGAAATGGGTCAAAGATCGCCCCGACCGTGGGTATACCGTCAATCAACAACCCGATCGAAGCAGCAGAGAATGGATACTGGTGTGCATAATTGGTCGTACCATCCAGCGGATCGATCGCCCATAGATATTTGGCATCCAGATCGCCAAACTGACCAGATTCTTCTGCCAGAATCGAGTGATCGGGGAAATGCCGCCGCAATACTGCCAGGATCACTGCCTCAGCTTGCTGGTCAGCTTCGGTAACTAGATCGCCAGGACGACCTTTTTCGACGATCGACTCCAATTTACCCCAACAAGCTTGTAATACTTCCCCAGCAGCTAATGCTGCCTCTATTGCTACATTTAGATAATCAGCTAGTCGATCCGGCGGTAGTTGAGGTGAGTTCATTAGTTTGGTCGATCGTACAAATATATTTAGGTGCTATTGTACATCGATCGTGCCATTAATTTCCCCACATACATCACTGAAAAACTCCCCTAATTAGTGTGGGGAGATCGACCGATAATCACCTGATTTTTAGTGATTAATTTGAGCTGGTAGTTGCTGGAATACTGCAAATTAGCTCATATTGTCTCTTGGTCTCAATATAAAATTGACGATGTGGCTGTAGCTGTTGATAATAAAGCCCGATTCCTTGTTGAATGACTAGTGTATGGTCTTGGTTCGTGTGCTTTTGGATCTCGGCTAATTGACGAGCAGTTTCAGGATCTAGTTCAATTATGAGTTGCATATAATATCCTCGATCAGAAATAAAACAGTATAATTATGATAGATTATAACATTCAAAGTTAGCTCAGTCGATCGAT
>JANNDQ010000703.1:0-7073 GCA_031387965.1 Chamaesiphon sp. OTE_75_metabat_567 | reverse complement strand
CTCGATCGAGTGGATGATATGGATCGATCGGCACATAAGCAGCACCAGCTTTAAGAATACCGAATAATCCCACCATCATTAATAGGGATCTTTCGACATATAGCCCCACAAAACGATCCGCACCGATTCCCTGCGCTTGTAAATAGTGAGCCACTTGATTTGCTCGATCATTTAATTCGCGATAGGTGAGTTGTTGGTCTTCAAATACTACCGCGATCGCGTCGGGAGTTCGGGCTACCTGGGCTTCAAATAACTGATGAATACATTGGTGTGGATACTTACACTCAGTTTGATTCCACTCACTTAATAACTGAGATCGTTCTGGTGGAGAAATAATTGATAATTGATCGATCGATTGGTCAGGATTGGTCAGAATGCTCGATAGTAATTCCTGAAAATTCATCACCATCCTGGCGATCGTCTCTGGTGAAAATAATTCTGAGGCGTATTCAAAATAGCCACTAATTTCTGTGGCTGTTGCGGTCAGTTTGAGGGCGAGATCGATTCCCGCTGTGGCAGGATCAAGCAAAGTCCGGCTACTCACTGGAGCCAATGTTGAAGACATCCCCCCACCACTTTGCTCGAGGATAAACATCACTTGAAATAGCGGATGATAGCTAGCAGATCGATCGATCTGGAGATCTGTCAGCAATCGATCAAATGATAAATCTTGATGTGCGTAAGCAGCAGCTACAGTCGATCGAACCCGCTCTAGCAGATCGATCAAGGTGGGATTACCTGATAAGTCAGTGCGGAAAACAATCCTATTCTCGATTGGGGCAGCTTTGCTACCAAAACTACCCGTCAGCCCCTGCGTTGTGTCGTGAAATTGTGACGGCAACGCGTTTCGCCGGATTATCGGCGAACCAATCAAGATATCTGGGCAGTTTCCCGTCTCGACAGCGCCACCGCCAGCATAGCGATACATCAAAACTTTAAACGTCGCGAGTAAGACAGTAAATAAGTCTACGTCCCGATCTTGACAAAATTCGGTGAGTGTTGCGAATAGCTCTCCTGACCAGGATATACTTTGAGCCTGAATTGTAAAATCGATCGATGATTGGCGGGGGCTGTCGGTTGGTAAATCCAACAGCGGTGGGCTACCTGCAAGTTGGTTTTGCCAGTAGCTCAATGAGCTTACAGCTTCATCAAGTGAGTTATTTTTAGCTTCGATCATTGCTGATTTTACTGATGTAGAATGCACCTGTCATCATGATACTTCTGATGATAGCAGTGTCATCAATGCCAGCAGCATTCTCGCTAGTAAGATCCCCTTTTCGACAGCACTACTCCCACTGTTTGGATCAGGATGGCAAGATCGAGAGCGATTGACCACCGCAGAATATACACCATATCCCAATAAAAAATCTCAGCAGAGTCAATGGTCGCACGTCCTTTGACCTGCCACAGTCCAGTAATGCCGGGTAGAACTTCGTACCGCAAGAACCGATCTCGTTCAAATTCTTTGACATCCTGAATTGATAATTCGTAGTCTCTGACGGGTAAAGGGCGTGGTCCAACTAAACTCATTTCTCCTTGCAGCACATTAATCAGCTGTGGCAACTCATCGATACTGTAGTCACGTAAAAACTTACCAATTTTGGTAATGCGCGGATCGTGCTTGATTTTGAACAGGACTCCACCCTTGACTTCGTTCTGAGCTTCTAGCTCTTTTTGAAGTTCGCTGGCATTTACAACCATTGTCCGAAACTTCCAGACTTTAAACCGACGACCTTTTAGCCCCACCCGCTCCTGCCTGTAAAAAATTGGTCCAGGTGATGTCTGCTTGATCGCGATCGCGGTAATAATCAGAATGGGCGAGATGACGATTAGAATCGCTGATGCCGCAATCACATCTAGTATCCGCTTAATCCAAAAATTGACCCCAAAAATAGGCGGAGATTTAAATCTAATCGTGGGGATTTCTTCGATCATCTTAGTTTCCGATGTCCGCTCTGGCAGTCCAATTGCGGCTGGCACTAATCTCAGATGAATCCCAACTGTCTTCAGCTTCCAGAATAGAATAATCTCATTGTCAATCAGCTGGGGCGAGCAAATGAATACCTCACTGATTTTGCGCGATCGAATTCGATCGATGATTTCTTCTAATTGACTCTGCATATCCCAAACCGATAGATCGATCGTGCTATCAACTCGAAACTGCCCAGATCGGCTAATTAATTTTCGGACTCGATCGATATCGGGCTGAGTCCCAACTAGCACAATCGCCTGTTGCAGTGCCGGATTGCGCTTGCGAATCTGCACCTTCAGGACATCTAACCAAAATCTGGCGTTGCCAATCAAGATCACGTTCAGCACCCATGCAATCACAAATACCGACCGGGATACCCAAAATCCAGGGTGATAAAAGAACGCAGCAATTAATACCACAACATGTGCGACAGTTATTGGCTTCAGTAATTTGGAAAATCGATGCAGTTTGTCATCGGTTCCGTAGAAACCCGAAGCCGTCAATGTGCCAATACTTACCGCTAAGATTGCCACGATCGAGTCAATAATATGAACGCCCACTGTTGGAGTGCCGATCCGGTCTGCAACTGTCCAGGAAACAAACAGCATCGCAGCATCGATCGCGATTAGACCAATTGGTTTACAGATACTAAGCACTGTCCACCAGCGGATTGATAGATTTGTAGCGCGGATATCTTCTGCTTGCCAGAGACCTCCCGTGGCACCAGATTTTTTGAGATCGGTCATACGATCGCTCCGAATGTAAATATTTAGATTAGGTTAATTTGAAAGATTGCAGTGATTAAGATCACTACTAACTCGTGATATTTTCTTGAGTAGTTTTTTGAAGCAATACATGTTGCTATCATCACCAAAAAACAACAGTGATGTCAATAATCATTTGACTTAATTTTTAGAATATCTAGTTTATGTTCAGCTGAGATTAACATCATAATTTAACTAGATTTTTCTCACAAGTATGTTCAGTCATCTGGCTGTTGAAAATCTAGAACCCCTGGCGGAAAGTTGAGTATGTATGCTTAACTACCAAATCGGTGATCGGCACTCGATCAGTTGGGGCGGTTTTGCTTGCTCCGTAGTTATCCGCATGTCGAATTACTAGTGATTTGCTACCGTATTTGTGAGATGATCCAGCCCTAGAAATGATCTCGATGTTGGTGAGCCTAAGTGTAAAGATCAAAGCATATGATTTAATTATTACCAATCTAACGTTAAACTTAGGTAAAGCTACTCTAGCTCACAGTCCCAAATTAGTAGGCACTGATGACGATTATCCCGATCGCAGCATGGCGTTGCAGGGTCAGCTAGATGATCAACATCTAGCTACTCTGCGATCTGGCGCTGATCATCGATTGTCGAAATTTTCTAGCACCACAGTTAACTAGTGCTGGATTTACTGATGCGGGGATTGAGTGTTAATTACAGAGAAAATATGGATTCAACCGTTATTATTACTGCACACAAAGCTCAGACAGAAGAAATATTGATGGCAATTTGGTCACAAGTGCTAGGGCAATCACCAATTGGCATCGATGAAAACTTCTTTGAATTAGGTGGAAATTCGATCTTGATTATTCAGGTTGCCGCAGAAATTAGGCAACAATTAAATGGTATTGAAATTCCTGTGGTTAAGCTATTTCAGTATCCGACAATTACCCGATTAGCTGCATATCTAAATAGTGTGGACTCCACGTCCCAGAACGATCTACATCTCAAAAGTCGTGCTCAACAACAAAAAGCGGCGCTCGATGCTCGGCGTGCTAAATTCCCAAGGTTTTAACTAAATTTGAGAATTGATCGCTACTCACTTTGATTGCCAACTTAAAACCTGATTTTCTAATTATATTAGTCGATCGGAAGCTGAGTTTATACCTCCATTGGTGTAAATCCCCCAACCCCCTTAAAAAGGGGGCTAAGATCCAGTTAAAGTCCCCCTTTTTAAGGGGGATTTAGGGGGATTTTCACCAATGCTGGTATAAACCGATCAATCTTGTCCGTATTTCCAAACATCCTCTTATCCCCAATCCAGATCGATCTGGTAAATATTTGCAAATTGCAGGTCGATCGATTTGATTTTACTTCTTAAAAGTAGCTCAAATTTGATTTAATCTTGATCTTTGCTGTGATGAGGATCACATTTATTATACACAACTAGGTTGATAATTTATGTAAATTGTATGGTCGAGAATGTGATCCCGATCACTAATAATCTAGATCTAACCACAAAGTAAAAATATAGCTCGAATTAGCTCAGCTGATGCACCGATTTCAATCTCAATCATCGCTGACGATCGCCTATTAATGTTAGTTGATCATCGCAAATAATTCAGCTAAATGGCGCTTACTAATGGACAGAGGAATTTTTACTGAGATAATAGAAGTGAAAAGAAAATCGTTACAGAAACTGTTGAAGCTTTAGAGCGATGTTTATCTAAATATGGATATGAATATAAACTCAGCTTCGATCGATTATCAAGCTAATTTAATTGCTGTTGATTTCGATCCCTTTGCGGCTGAACCACAATTACTAACCACACCCGCAACAGCATCGCAAACGGAAATCTGGCTATCCGTCCAGATGGGTGATGCTGATAATTTATTCCAACCTGCTTATTCACTCGATCGAATTGAGTATATGCAGCGGAATGCTCAAGTTGAGATCTTGTCAGATCAGCAAAGATTAGTTAGCGCTCTACCTCACCTTCAGCAGCTGATCTGTCTCGACACTGACTGGTCAGAAATCGCCGTTTCATCTACAAATTCACCGAGAGTGGAAATCTCCTCCGATGATCTTGCCTATGTGATTTATACATCAGGTTCCACAAGCCAGCCAAAAGGCTTAGAAGTGCTGGATCGTGGCGTAGTCAATACTTACTTCAATTACTAAACTGAAATCTCATTTCTAATCACCAATGAACAGCACAATCGAAGATCGAGATCCTATTGATGGCGTGGCGATTATTGGCATGGTTGGAAGATTCCCAGGTGCTAATAGTGTTGATGAGCTATGGCAAAATCTGTGCCAGGGAATTGAGTCTACAACTTTCTTTAGTGATCGAGAGCTAGATCCGAGCATCGATCCACAATTAATTCAAAATCCTCACTACATTAAAGCTAGGGGAATTATTGCTGATGGTGAATGTTTTGATGCGGATTTTTTTGGAATTAATCCAGCAGAGGCGGAAGTCATCGATCCTCAATCGCGAATTTTTTTGGAATTAGTAGTTGCGGCATTAGAAACCGCTGGTTACGCAGATACTTTTGATGGTTTAATTGGGCTGTATGCTGGGTGTAGTCAAAACACTTATTTTAGTAATCACTTAGCTGGTCGTCAGGATATTTTTGATCGAATTGGTGAGTTGCCAATGATGTTTGCGAGAGAAAAAGACTACATGACGATGCGGGCTTCGTACAACCTCGATCTCAAAGGGCCGAGTATTGGCATTAGTACCTCTTGCTCTACTTCACTGGTCGCGATCGCTCAGGCAGTGCAAGCATTGACTAATTATCAGTGCGATCTGGCGGTGACGGGTGCCGTGTCCATGCTAGCGCCACAGTATACCGGCTATTTGTATCAAGAGGATAGTATTTTTTCTCGCGATGGGCACTGTCGCCCCTTTGATGCGCGGGCACAGGGGACAATCTTTAGTAATGGTGGTGGCGTGGTTGTCCTGAAACGGGTTGAGGAAGCACTGGCAGATGGCGATCGCATCTATGCTGTGATTCGGGGCGTGGGCATTAATAATGATGGTGCGGATAAGGTGAGCTTTTCGGCTCCGAGCGTGGATGGGCAAGCACAAGCGATCGCGATGGCCCAAGCCTATGCCGATGTTTCGCCTGAGAGTATTACTTATATTGAAGCTCATGGCACGGCGACACCGATGGGCGATCCGATCGAAGTCGCTGCCCTCACCCAAGCATTTCGGCTGCAAACCGCTGCTAACCAATTTTGCGCGATCGGCTCGATTAAGGGCAATATTGGCCACTTAGCGGATGCTGCTGGAGTTGCTGGGCTGATTAAGGCAGCTCTGGCACTAGACCACAAGCAGATTCCACCGAGTATTAATTTTGAGACTCCCAATCCCAAGCTCGATCTGGAGCATAGCCCCTTTTATGTCAATACTAAATTAGCTGATTGGCTCCCAGGTAGCAGTCCCCGTCGGGCTGGAGTGAGTTCATTTGGGATTGGTGGGACGAATGTACATTTAGTGTTGGAAGAAGCGCCGACGGCTCGACCTTCTGGCAGTTCTCGACCCGATCAGCTGTTACTGATTTCGGCAAAAACTAGGACAGCCCTGGCGACTGCGACTAGTAATCTCCAAGCACATCTAGCAGCTCACCCGCAGATCAATCTCGCTGATGTCGCCCATACCTTACGGCGGGGGCGCAAGGCGTATAACTATCGGAGCTTTGTGGTTTGCCACGATTCCGCACAGCGGACGCTCCGCGAACGAGCTGAGGCGATCCAGGCACTGGTACCGGACAAGTTGCCGACCCGCGCAGTGACATCTCGCAGCCGAGAAGTTGTGTTGATGTTTCCGGGGCAAGGTTCACAATATGTAAATATGGGTGTGAATTTTTACCAGGATGAACCGATCTTTCGGGAAATAGTCGATCGCTGTGCCGAAATCCTCCAGCCATTGATGGAACTGGATTTGCGATCGATCATCTATCCAGCGGCTGAAGCTGCCGAGACTGCGGCGGTTGACTTGGCACAAACATTTCTGACTCAGCCAGCTTTATTTGTGACTGAGTATGCGCTAGCGAAACTGTGGCAAAGTTGGGGTGTTCAGCCTCAAGCGATGATCGGACATAGTATTGGGGAGTTTGTCGCCGCTTGTCTGGCGGGGGTATTCAGTTTAGAAGATGCCTTACTATTGGTCGCGACGCGGGGGCAGTTAATGTGGGGTCTACCCAGCGGATCGATGCTGTCAGTCCAATTGTCTGCGGCAGCAATAGTCGCTCGATTAAGTCCAAATCTGGCAATTGCGGCAATTAATAGCCCAAACCTGTGCGTTGTCTCTGGCCCAACTGCTCAGATTGCGACGATGCAAGCTCAATTAGAGTCCGAAGAAATCAGC
>JANNDQ010000694.1:0-2788 GCA_031387965.1 Chamaesiphon sp. OTE_75_metabat_567 | reverse complement strand
TCATAATTCGATCGAGGAGGGGCACTCAACCACTACTATCGATCGAATCAACCACCAATTTACGCCATCATAGACTAGTACATCCGATCACGTTGAAAGGGCTGGCAGTGCCCACCCTACTACAGATTTATAAACTGAGCAGAATAATCTCTAGATGGTGGGCACCATCCACTATTCACCATCCACTATCCACTATCCACCATCCACCATCCACCATCCACCAAAATGCTAACCTCCCCCCTTTCCCAAAAGCGACTATCCAGCATTGACGACGATGATGATAGCATTCGGACGATCGTCTTTGCCCTCGCAGATATCGAACAGACTCCAATGGCTCAATACTTATTTGCTTTGCCCGTCGAATCGGTCGAAAAAGCGATTGTTTTCCCGACGAATAAAGCAGTACTCAAAGATGGCATCGGGATTGTTAATTACGGTGAACAAACTTTGACAATTGTCGATTTGCGCCAGAAATTTGCCACGATCAATCCTCAAGCTGATTCCTCCAAATTTCTGATCTTATTTCGGACTCAAGCTGGTGAATTATGCGGTCTTCCAGTCAAGGATGCTCCTGTACTATTAGATATCTCTCCTGCCACAATTCGATCGATTCCCCTCGCCTACCGTGAAGTCAATCAACTAAGTTTCGTCAGTCAAATGGCGATCATCCCCCAAACAGAAGGTACAGCACCACTTCAGATTTTACTACTTGGACTCGATCGCTGGCGGTGTACCTCAGCGGAAAATGTATTACTAGGAACAATCGATAATTCTGCCTCAACGCCCAGCACCAAACGTATCGCTAGTCATCTAAATTAGGGTTACTCAACCAAGACCCCTGACTTCTCCGACTCGACTTTAGCCATTAGAGGAGAAAGTGAGCAAGAAATGCTAGGAAAATGGAGTAGAGTCCTTAAACCCTTCTTACTTATTACTCGATCGAATCATCAAGAATTAGTCAATGTTTTCGGTTCGTACAAAATGCCTGCAATGATTTTCCATTTATCTTCGACTTTACGCAGGGTATAGGTAAAGCCAAAGTGTTCGATTTCTGTATCCGCTCGATTCTCTTTCAGAGAGGCTTCGCCAACAAATCGTTTGGCAACTCCAACAACCTGCCCTTGATTATCGCTGAGTTGCTTAACTTCGAGCGAACCGACGATCTTGCTTTCTTTAAAGTTTTTGTGTTTTAAGTCATCCATCAGAATGGCAAATACTCCCAACACCTCAATTGGTTTCTCCATAACTGCGATTTCCTGTGAAGTTATCAGCATTGCAGGTAAATGAAAAAATGGCAAAACTTTAGTTGGTTCTAGTGAATTAAAGGCTTGGATATAAGCAACAAAGGTATTGAGAATTGCATCGAGTTGGTTTTGCACAATCATTTTCTCCTGGTTAGATGGTTAATTTAAAAAGCGGTGAATCAAATCAGCGGTGGTATCGGGATGGCTGTAGGAAAATCCATGAGCGGCATCGGCAATAATTTCTAATTTAGCATTGGGAATTTTTGCAGCTAGTACATCGCTATTCGATCGAGGAATCGCAATATCCTTATCTCCACTGATGATGAGTGTGGTAGCTCTAATATCGCTCAAAGTATCACAAGTATCATGGCTTGCAAAGGCTTGAAGCTGACGCTGTAAAGCGGCATTGCGACTATGCAATGGGGTCGTTTCGGCGAGGAATTCTGTGAGTTCCTGTCGATGATTTTGAATAAATGTGGGTGTAAATAATAAATTTAAAAGATTGCCATTCATCACGCCACTGACATCGCCCATCTGACTGCAATTACCACCCGCTATCGTACAGCCGAGAATCAGCTTGTCTAGCTTATCGGGATATTTTAGAGCAAATTGCTGGGTGATCGCACCACCCATACTGACACCAAATACATGCGCTTTGGGAATCTTTAGTGCGTCTAATAACCCTGCGGCATCATCTGCCATGTCTACGATACTATACGAGCGTGGAGATGGGCTGGTGAGTCCAGCGTCGCGATTGTCGAAGAGGATAAGTTGATAGTTTTGAGCAAGTAGTTCGGTGAATTTCTTACCCCAGTCGAGCAGGCTAAAACTCAAACCCATAATCATTAGTAACGGTTTGCCGCTACCTTGGATTTCGTAGTTAATATTAATGTCGCCAACGGTAATTAGGGTCATGTATTTAAGCTAACTACTTTACTTTACTGTTGGCTCTATTGTATTTGAGGAAAAGTGAATGCTATTATGAATTCCGATTGGTTGGTAAATCCTGCATTAATGGGTCCTATATTCTGTTCTAAAGCTGTTTGTACCACTTGCTCACCAATTTTAAGCTTAGAAGCTATTAAAGGGCTACCCTTAGCAATTGCGAACTGTCGTATATCTAATCCATTAAATTGACGCAGTTGCTCAGTCACTCTAGGTGCAAGTTTAGGTCCAACATATTTGCCTGCAAGACTTACTAGCTCGGCATACCATCTTCCTTCTAATCCCTCTATTTTAGGATTGCCTCTATTAATGACCGCTGTTTGGTTATTTCTAACTTGGACACCAAACAATTGCGTTATTCGTCCACTAGCAGACACCCAAGGGCTATAGTGTTTTTTACCTATGAAAGGGTTTTTAGCAATCAATTCTCTATGTTCTACTTGCAGAACCCCACTTACTTGTAACTTGTCTCCCACTACCGTGCAGTCTGTACCTTTTAAGGTAAAGCGATTAAAATCTGTATCTTTCAAACGCTGCTCATTAACTTTCAATGCCTGTCTTAAAACTGCTTCCATCAAATTTTTTGGTATAAATAGTTG
>JANNDQ010000685.1:0-4915 GCA_031387965.1 Chamaesiphon sp. OTE_75_metabat_567 | reverse complement strand
GGTAGAAGTAATTAAACCAATCAGAATCGCACTCAAAGGAGTAACAAAACCAGCCGCAGGGGTAATGCCCACTAGTCCAGCTAGAAAACCACTCGCAATCCCTACCGCCGTAGGTTTGGCTCTAAGTACCCATTCTAAAATTAGCCACATCAAGCCGCCAGCGCAACTAGAAACAGCGGTTGCGACAAATGCCACAACTGCCAAACCATTCGCACCTAGGGCACTACCGCCGTTAAAACCACACCAGCCAAAGAACAGTAGTCCAATTCCGAGGAGGACATACGGGACATTATGCGGTGCGGCGGGTTGATTTGGGTAGGTTCTGCGGGGGCCGATCATCCAAGCAGCGACGACAGCGGCGACACCAGAGCTGATATGAACTACCGTACCACCAGCAAAGTCTAGCGCACCAAGTGTACCGCCCAGATAACCTTTTCCCCAGACCATATGAGCAAGAGGGGCGTAAACCAATGTAGACCAAATGATGATGAACCAGAAGTAGGCTTTGAAGCTCATCCGCTCGACAATTGCACCAGAAATCAGCGCTGGAGTGATGATGGCAAACATCATCTGATAAACCATGAATAACTGGTGGGGAATTGTCGGTGCATAGCCGACAGGATCGGGCTTATCGAAGGCAACATTATCTAGTCCGAACCAATTTAAGTTACCAAAAAGTGGATTGGTAACAATTGTCTTGGTGCCGTCTGCGGCACTGACAATCTGATCGGGGGAAAAAGCGATACTGTAGCCCCAGAGAATCCAGGTAACGCCGACCACGCCCATTAAGACTAGACTCATCATCATGGTATTGGGTACGTTCCTAGAGCGGACTAAGCCACCATAAAAGAATGCTAATCCGGGAGTCATCAGTAATACCAGTGCTGATGAAACGAGCACCCAAGCGGTGTCACCAGTATTAATCCCATCGACATCCATTGCGGGGGTCTTCACTGGATCTGCGAGAGCATTACCCATCAAAGGGCCACTAAGTACCCACAAAGCCATTAAACATACAAGCAGAATTTTTTTGAACACTCGTTCTATCCTTTGCGCCAGAGTATTTGAATAAGAGAAATTATTGATCGAAGTGGAACAATTTTGTATCTCACTATACAAAAATTCTGTATAGTGAGATACATTTATCTGGACTTGAGCATAATCGATTACTCAGGATTCAGCGAAACCGAACGATACAGAATCTTAATATAGTATTGCTAGTAAAAATGGGGCTAATATTAAGACTTTTCTTTACCCTTTGCCTGCTAGATAGTCGCTATATCCAACTTGTTCTAGCCGAGCTTGTTTGGTTAAAACCATCTCGTTGAGGCTCTGGCGATAGGCGATGATCTGCGCTGATAATTCTGGATCTTGGGTAGCGAGAATTTGGACAGCTAGTAATCCAGCATTTGTAGCATTGCCGATCGCTACTGTAGCAACGGGGATACCTGCGGGCATCTGGACGATCGAGTAGAGCGAATCTACACCTTGTAGTGTCTTGGTCTGAACGGGTACGCCAATTACAGGCAAAGGTGTCAGTGATGCGACCATCCCTGGGAGATGAGCTGCACCACCAGCTCCGGCAATAATCACTTTCAAGCCTCGCTCGTGGGCTGTGTGGGCGTATTCGAGCATCCGTTCGGGGGTGCGATGTGCGGAAACGATCGCGACTTCATGAGAAATTTCAAATTGTTCGCAGATTTCGATCGCGGCTTTCATCGTGGGTAAATCAGAATCGCTACCCATAATGATGCCAATCAGGGGAGATGTCATAGGTTGGAATTGCTGGATAGATAGTTACTCAAAGCTACAAGCATCATATGGTATTGGCGAACCATTATAAAGGCAGGCTTTAGACTTTAGGCTTTCGCAGGAGGTCTATTGAAAAACAAAAGACTAGGCTGCACAAGAGCCTAGTCTTTTGATTGAGATTAAATTGTTAAATCGAGTTGTCAGATTTTAGTGATGACCACTCACTTCTGGATATTCTGCACCACCATCGGATTTACGCGAGTGAATCTCTTTGCTGTAGTCAGATATACCGCCGAGTGAAGAGCCTGGATAGGCTTCCATCCCGTGTTCGCTGATATCCAATCCTTGGAATTCTTCCTCTTGAGTAACCCTAATTCCCAAGGTTGTTTTCAGAAGTGCCCAAAAGATCAAGCAGAGCACAACGGTAATTCCGCCAACTGACAAGGCCCCAAATAGTTGATAGCCCAGTTGCTCGAAACCACCACCAAAGAAGGTGCCAAGTTTTGGTGCAGGAGTGACACCGAAAGCGTCGCCCTGACTGAACAAGCCGACTGCTAGAGTGCCCCAAATCCCATTGACTAAATGCACAGCAGTTGCGCCGACAGGATCGTCAATTCTGATTTTATCGAAGAAACTAACTGCAAATACAACCAAGACCCCAGCTACAGTACCAATAATTGCGGCGGATGGTACACTGATCCAAGCACAAGAAGCAGTTACAGCGACCAACCCTGCCAAGATTCCGTTGATAATCATTGATAGATCTGGCTTACCGAGTACGAGCCAAGCAACGGCAGTGGCAGCAACCCCACCAAAAGCACCGCCAGTATTAGTAGTTACAGCAATGTGCCCGACTGCTGCTGATACACCCATCGTCGAGCCAGGATTGAAGCCAAACCAGCCAAACCATAGAATCAAACAGCCCAGAGTCGCAATACTCATATTGTGACCAGGAATCGCATTGGCACTACCATCACCGTTGTACTTACCAATTCTTGCGCCTAGCATCCACGCCCCAATCAGCGCAGCCCAGCCGCCAACGGAGTGGACGACAGTGGAACCAGCAAAATCATAGAAGCCCATTTTTGCCAGCCAGCCACCGCCCCAAATCCAGTGCCCAGTAATCGGATAAACGATGCCAACTAGCAGTAAGCTAAACACTAGGAAGGAGAGAAATTTAATCCGTTCGGCAACTGCCCCAGAGACGATCGTCGCCGCAGTACCAGCGAATGCCAGTTGGAAAAAGAACTTAGTACTCAAAGGTACTCCAGTCCAATTGAGCGAACCAAATATCCCCTTGTAGGCATCACCCATAGCTGGACTATTGTCCGCGCCTGTCAGGAAGAATCCTTCGGTACCGATAAAGTCGTTACTTGTGCTGAACATCAAGCCAAATCCGATTACCCAGAAGGCGACGCTGGAGAGGGCAAACACGATCAGGTTTTTTGCCAAGACGTTGACAGCATTTTTTTCGCGACAGAATCCAGTTTCTAACATGCAGAAACCAGCATTCATAAAGATGACTAGCATCGCGGCAACCATCACCCAAGCCGTATCGAGGTTGACCTTGAGTTCTTCCGCCATTTTAATAGCATCGGGCGGAGCTTTTTCAGCTACGGCTGCAACATTCCAAAATACGATAATTGCTATACCAATCGGCAAACAATTCCGCCAAGTGGCTGATAATTGTCTATACCAATTAACAGCAAACAGCTTTCTCAGCAAACGATTGAAGCTTTCTTCTGTAGATCTTTGTTGCTCTTTTGTACTTATTTTTGAAACCATCAGTAATTTCCTATTTTTTCGATATAGTCGAAGCACCCGTGTTGGTCAGCAAACGCCTCGACTATTAAATTGATTGACCTAACTTGAACCAAATTAACGTAGTATATTTTGAATATGTCTAGAAATTTACTGAGTCGGTCTTAGCATTTATTTAGTGTATTTAATTAAACAGCGGACGAGATCGAGAAATAGTCAAATTGGATACAAATTGATATATTGACGATCGACAAATCTTTACATTCCAGCGCTACCGATTCACCACCATGAATGACTACAAAATTACCAATGCCCGCATCCCTGGATACGGTGGATTGCAAGAGATCGCCATTAAGGATCGGCAGATTGTTGAAATAGATCGGACGGTGCATGGCGATCTGCCGACGATCGATGTCGCAGGGGATTGGATTTCCCTCGGTGGGGTCGATCTCCAAATTAATGGGGCGTTGGGACTAGCATTTCCAGATGTGACAATGGAAGATTTTGATCGATTGACAGAAATCTGTGATTTACTCTGGGCACAGGGTGTGAACGAATTTTTACCGACAATTGTCACGACATCGATCGAAAATATTCATCGATCGCTAGCTGTATTCTCTCAATTCATGGCAGATCAACGTCCTGAAACAGCTCAAGTTATCGGCGTTCATCTGGAGGGGCCATTTCTGAACCCACAGAAACGGGGTGCCCATCCACAAGAATATTTACTACCTCTAACCACTGATTTTGTTACTGAGATACTCAATAAATATACTGATATAGTCAAGGTAATTACCCTTGCCCCAGAATTAGACCAGACAAGGCTGGTGATCCCTCATCTGAGGTCTTTAGGTATTATTGTCAGCTTGGGGCACTCTCAGGCGAATTTTGCTCAGGCAGAGAGTGCTTTTAACAGTGGTGCATCGATGGTGACTCATGCTTTTAATGCCATGCCAGGACTGCATCATCGACAACCTGGTTTGCTGGGTTCGGCGTTGACGCAATCCCATGTACAGTCTGGATTTATCGCCGATGGGCAGCACGTTCATCCGGCGATGTTGAAATTATTAGTGCGAGCTGGCGAGTGTAGCAAAGGATTATTTCTCGTCAGTGATGCCTTATCGCCCCTGGGTTTGCCCGATGGGAAGTATCCTTGGGACAGTCGCGAAATTGAAGTAACTGAAGGAACGGCAAGATTAGCCGATGGTACCTTGTCCGGCACGACTCGATCGCTTCTAACTGGCGTTCAGAATCTAGTAAAGTGGGGAGTGTGTGATGTGGGTGAGGCGATCTCGCTGGCAACTACGGCACCACGTCGGGCAATTAATCTACCTCATGAATATGTTGGGCAATCAGCAAATTTATTGCGATGGCATTGCAATTCCGAGCTGGAACTAGATTG
>JANNDQ010000681.1:0-3929 GCA_031387965.1 Chamaesiphon sp. OTE_75_metabat_567 | reverse complement strand
GGTTATTTAGCAAGCACTGATAATTAGCAGTCTGTGCCCAAAGATCGATCTCTTTTGCCCGCAAGACGGGGACAGGATGGCTGAGTTGTTCGGTTTGAGTGACTGTGAGCATTTTGCCAAAATCGGTGCGCCCAATCTCTTCGTAGGCACGAGCCTGTGCTCGGAAGGCATCAACGTTCAATAGTGGCGCAAGTAGCGGCGAACCACCGGAGAGTTTCATCAGTACCGAAATCACTGTTTTGGGATCTTGACTGACTAGGAGAGCAGCTCTATCACAACTGAATTCGGCACAGCGTAACCATTGCAGCATTTGATTTTGGAGGTTTTGAGCGATCGCACCTCCCACTCCAGGCACTAATCCGCCCGTTGCAAGGACAATGAGATTTGCCAGAGTGAGGTAGACTCCATGTTCACACTTGAGATGTCCGAGTTCGTGGGCAAGCACAGCTTGGAGTTCGGCTGGTGTGAGCAAGTCAACTAGTGAGGTGTGAACAACAATGAAAGGCTTTTTGCCCCGGACAGCCATTGTGTAAGCATTTGGCGCGGGGTGTTGTTTGAGATAGAGTTGCGGAACTTCTAAGTCGAGGATCTGACAAGCTTCGACGAGTAATTTGTGAATATCGGGAAGTTGTTGTTCGCCGATTAAGACACTTGCGGCGATATTATTTAGATATAAAAAGTCTTCAGTGATACCCCCTAGGAGGTTCCGAACCAGTAAATCTAAGCCTGGAAGTTGGCGGAGGCTAGTCGTCGCGGCTAAGTCTAGAGGATGCCGAAACCTGTCGGCTTTGAGACCGATTAATTGAGTTTTAGTGGTTAACATTTTTGTGAATTATCAATTAATGGCTAACGTTGTTAGTCTTCAAATATTAATTTTTCGATCCGCTTGAGACTTGCCCACTCAGGCTTGCGAGCAAACCCATCTTGAAAATTTGTAGTTACTTGATCGCGAACTTCCGGTGCAGCTTCAACTAGACTTTTCGCTAGCTCAATATGTTGGCGGACACCGGATGTCTTGGTTTCGAGCATTGCCAACGATAAATTAATCAATGTCTGAGCATCAAAGGGATCGATTTTCATTGATTTTTGAGCGGCTTTCATCGCTAATTGTGGTTTATCATCGAGTAGATATAACCAAGCTAGGCATGTCCAGGCGCTGTCGAGTTTTGGCGATCGATTACACACGTCAATGAAAATCGGAATCAGCTTTGCCGGACTCTCTCCAGCCTGATAATCTTTAATCGCGTTGTCAAATAATTCGTTGGGATTGGTTTTGGTTTCAGTCATGGGGAAGGCTTTAGGGGTTAGGTGTTAGGCTTTAGGTATTAGGCTTTAGGGCATGAAAGATTCGGGATTTGAGATGCAGTTTGATGATTCAGGAAATTAACAGGACGCAAGCGTCCCAAACCCTAAAGCCTAAAGCCCAATACCTTCTTAAACTGCAAACGATTTGCCGCAGCCACAACTCTGGGCGGCATTGGGGTTGGTGAATTGGAAACCACCGCCAATCATGGCGTCACTGTAGTCCAGAACCAGACCATAAACGTACAACATGCTCTTGCGATCGCAAACTAGTTTGAAACCACCATAATCGCAAACTTCATCATCGGTACGAATCTCACTAGGATCTTCAAAATCCATTACATAGGACATGCCCGAACAACCACCTTGGCGGACACCAACGCGCAAACACAGATCTTTACCTTGCTTTTCGCGTAATGCCAGCACATGGGCTTGAGCACTGTCAGTCATTTGAATGCTCGGTTTAGCGGGGGTAATTACTTCAGCCATAGCCTTTAGATTGACTCCTTGATGAACGATCGACCTCAGAGTTTTGAGACCGAAAATAAATTTAGACCTAAGACTATGTTAACCGCTCTGAACCGATAGTTGCCGATCGGCAACTATCAAATTGCAACAGGCTGTTTCGGAACCCGGATTTTTGCTGATAAAATCGAAGTGATGGATGTGACTACTGATCGTAAATTATGCTAACGATGATTAAGATAGACAAAGTTCTACATCTTAAATTTGAGTGGCATGACATAAATAGTAAATACACTTACGTCCGATCCCATCCTGATTTGCTGACGGTAAGGTTCCCAGGTGCAATTTGATTATGATGGCGATTAGTCCTTCCACTCGACGAAGACTGCTACAACTCCCTCAAGTTCCCAGCGTGTGGGAGGGAGACAGACGGTATGTGGCGCAGTTAGTAGAAGCAGTAGAGCCAGAAGACAATGACAAGCGAGAATTAATTGTCTGGGTAGATGGGGTGGAGTGCGTCGTCCGCTCGATGGAAGTTGTCAATGAGGCGATGGGGACAGAAGCAGTGGTGAGGGCATTAATCAAAGCGATGGAAGCACCCCAATCACCATCTCCGCCAGCCCGCCCCCAAAAAATTATTGTTCGAGATCGCCAGTTACAGTTTTATCTCCGGGGAGTGCTTCAGGATCTGGAGATCGTCGTCGATTATGTGCCGGAGTTACCGATTGTCGATGAATTGTTCAGTCGGTTTGCGGAGATGGCGGGAGTGCGGACACCTAAGTTGCCTCGGAAATATCAAGATCTACTCAAAGCAACAGCCAAAGAGATTTGGGAACTGGCTCCGTGGTCGATGTTAGCTGACTATGAGGCAATCTCGATCGAGTTGGATCAGTGGGATATTCATAAGTTGTATATCTCGGTGATGGGCATGTTGGGGATGGAGTACGGGATATTGCTCTATCGCTCAGTAGAATCACTCCAACGGTTTCGGGCGATGGCGCTCAATGAAGATGAATCGATGGAAATGGAATCAGCCTTTTTGTCTCAAGACTGCATCTTTGTGACTTTCGATGCGATTTCCCCCGATTTGGGGCAAGATTTTGGTAAATTACCCGCAACAGCGATCGAGCCGAACTTCGGTAATATTCATCCAATGGAGGGTATGCGCCCGTTCTTGTACGAGGAAGAAGCGATCGCGACTCAAGTAGCATTAGCTGCGCTCAAGGGGTTTATCACCGCTTTTAGACCCCAATTACAAGCAGACGATCTCCCTACCTTGAACCAACAGATCGAGGTGCAACTCCCCGATACCGGAGAGATTAAGCAGATCGTCGTCGAGACACTCCCTGAACTATCAGCTCAATTGCTGAAAATGCACCTGGCAATCGGTGACGGTGATGATGAATTCGACCCCTTGGAACTGAAGATTCGGGAGGATTTGATTCCCAATAACTCGTTTATTAGCTTAGGGATGATGCCTTGGGATCGAGTAGATACGATTCGTGATGCAGTTAGTTATCATCAAGCTAGCTCAGTTAAATCGGCTGGCGAAGGGTTGCCAATTATCTTAATTCAAACTACTCGCCCTAGAGCCAAAGAGATCATCGATCGCATTCAAGCAGCGGGTGGACTGCAAGGAATCTGTTTCAATCCTGGCGAAGATCCGATCGATGGCGCTAGTTTTGACTTAGGAATTTTGCAACTAACTGATGGTGAAATGCAGCTGTTTGGTGAATTTTACAATGAGAGCGCTATTCATATTGAAGCACGGAAAAAATGGAACCAGCGCAGCAAAAAAACTAAGGGCTATTGTGGGCTAATCGTCGCCACGGGTTTGACAGGCAAAGCGCGGGGTAATCCAGGCGTGAAGGAAACAATCGCTTTTCTTGAAACAAAATCTTTGTCTAACGACGATCTCGGCTTGGGTACGCTACAGTTGACGCGCGATCTGGATTAGGCTTTAGGTTTTAGGCTTTAGGTTTGGAAATGTAGTAATCTTTTTTGGCTAGTGGTGAGAAGATCGACCTGTTGGGGAGTGCTATCTTGTCGTTTATGATGGCTGTAGAACAACACATAAAGTCTAAGAGGATGTTTGGAAAGTATAGTTTGCTACTTAGTTCCTAGAGAATCCCCCAAACCCCCTTAAAAAGGGGGCTAAGATC
>JANNDQ010000669.1:0-1820 GCA_031387965.1 Chamaesiphon sp. OTE_75_metabat_567 | reverse complement strand
CATCAAGTAGATCGATCGCTGGAAAGATATCCATAGTTTTGTAAATAGTCGAAAAGGTCGCTCGATCGGATTATACAAATAAAGCACAACCCCTGACAGTCAAGCGAAGATCAGATTTAAGACTGAAAATATTTTGTTGTTAAAATTTATATTACATCTGCGAAACATTTTCACAATCTCTGGAAGAAATTGGCACAATTAATGAGACTGAGTTACAAACTGTGATTGCCCAATACGCGATCGGCAATAAGCTATCGCATCTACCGATAATATGTATCTAGTTCTGCTCGAAACCTCTGGCAATCAAAATTTCATCTTCTCAACCAATAAACTGCGAGAAAACATCGGCGCATCGGAACTTACCTATCGTGCGGGTACGCTGTGGGTAATGGAAGCAGTAGCAACAATCAATACTGGACAAACGCCTGAATATTCTAGCAGCACTAGTTTTCGCGATATATTGCTAGACCCCAGGCTTAATCGATCGATCGACAATGCCAAGATTGAAGTAATTATTGCTACCTCTGGCAAGGCTTTATTGTTAGCTAACGATCGAGAAGATGCCAAACAAGTTATTCAATCTGTAACTAAAAAGCTTTGCAAGCAGCTCCTGGTTTAGATATTTGTGGCGTAATTTCTGATGAATTCAATCTAGAGACAGGCGACCTGGGCAAGATGAATCAGCAGCTACATCAACGATTTGAAGGTGTACGTGGTGCAAGACCTGGGCCGGATACCCGCTTTTTGTGACTGCCTGTGGTGGCTGAATGTGCCACTAGTGGCTTGCCTGCGGCAGTATGCCTAGTCCAAAACAATCGGGCAGTACTCAGATCTAGCGTGAGCGAACAGAAACGAGCTGCTAGGGATAAGGGATTTAACCGGATTCAAGCGTTATTAAAATCACGGAATGATCGATATGAGTTCTTGGGAAATATCTCGCAATTTGAAGATGATTTTGCCGAAAATATTAGTTGGCTCTCGGTAGTTCATGCCGATGGTAATGGACTGGGACAGATATTTCTAGATTTTGGTAAGTATACAGAAAATAATCGAGACTATATTGATCAGTATCGTCAGTTTTCAACAGCGATCGATATTTGTACCGAACAAGCTTTCTTAGATGCGATCGAATCTGTATTTGTTAGTAAAAAACAGCTAGATGGCAAAGATCCAATTATCATTCCCCTTGTTCCCTTGATTCTAGGCGGTGATGACCTTACGGTAGTTTGTGATGGGCGATATGCGTTGCAATTTACCCAGCAATTTTTGACTAGGTTTGAGTATCACACACAAAATCCAGTAGTGTTACCAGTTGTCGGAGCTAGTCGGATTATTATCGATCGAGCTATGAAGCATTTATCCGCCGATAGGTTATCTGCCTGTGCTGGTATCACGGTGATGAAAAAACATTTCCCCTTCTCGGTGGCTTATAGTCTTGCTGAAGAATTAATTAAATCGGCGAAGACCGTAAAAGACATCATCAAACAGGATGGCAACACAATTCCCTGTTCGGCGATCGATTATCACATTCTCTACGATAGCAGCGGTGTAGACCTCAAAAGTATTCGCGCCAAATTAGAAATCTCCAATCCGCTGACCCGTCTCTATTGTCGTCCCTATGTGGTTTCTGAGCCAGCATGGTATCCAGAAAGTCATCAAGAATGGATCGATCGACATCATTGGACAAAATTAACCAAGCGAGTTAAAGCTTTGACAGCAAAAGACAATGATGATAAATATCTTTTACCCAATAGTCAAATGCACGATTTGCGAGAGAGCTTATTTTTAGGTCATGCTGGTGCAGATGCGCGTTATCAATT
>JANNDQ010000621.1:0-2190 GCA_031387965.1 Chamaesiphon sp. OTE_75_metabat_567 | reverse complement strand
TCAGGACTAAGGATCGGGGCTAAGAATTTATTACCCAGCCGCGATGAGAGTTTATCAGCTTCATCTTTAAACACCAGCCGATTAGCTTCTGGCCCAACTAGACAAGCGATATTATTAAACAATCCTGGCATCGATACTTTGAAAATATTGCCATGCTGTTGATTTCGCTCCCAATAAAATTGTTCGAGTTTGGTGAGTGCGCTGATTGTATTGCCAATTAGTGGCAAGCCAGTGTTACCAGGCATCATGTCAACGGACTTGAGTTGGTTATTCATCACAACAATTTATTCTAAATTGTTACACAAGATCATCTGTCCAAACTGCCAGAGCGATCGAGTAATAAAAAATGGTAAGCAACAAGGTAAGCAACGTTATGTATGTAGAGGATGTGGGAGGCAGTTTGTCGATCGGTATACCGAAAGAGGATATCCTCTGGAGATTAGGCAAAAGTGCCTCGATCTTCATCAACAGGGAGTCAGCTTTCGCGAAATCGAACGCAGTACCGGAGTCTCCCACAACACGGTGATTAATTGGGTGAAGAGTCTTGGTTAAGTATTTAGTATTTTGGAACTAAGATTGATTCAATTCTAGGTTCAAATTACTATAATCGACAGTGAGGGTTAAAATTTTATTTTAGTTGTCCTATGGTGCAGGTTGTCGAGATTCCGATCGGATTGGCTCAATTTCAACTTCCGCCAGCAGTTCACGATCGCTTGCAGTTATTACTCGAATCGGCAAAGCCGACGCTACGCGAACAACAAGATGCAGGTACGCAACTTTCTGAAAATGAGCGACAAGAGGCTGAGGGATTAGTGGAATTGGCTGAGTTCCTATCATTGCTACGACTACGATCGCGCCAAGTAACGAAGTAAGCTGCGATGAATATTCCGGCATCTCTCCGTCGATTAGCGATTCAGCGAGCAAACGATCGCTGTGAGTACTGTAAAATAGCTCAAGCTGGTCAAGTAGCAACCTTTCATTCCTGTTAACCTTCAACTAGTCTATGCTGCCATTGCTACTCGATAGATATCATCCGGCGTGAGGTTTGAATGGATCACTTGTCCATCTTTAAACCAGACAATCCGTCTAGTTTGTTTTGCTACATCGGGTTCGTGAGTCACCATGACGATCGTAATTCCCGATTCATTTAATCCCGTAAAAATATCCATTACCTCTTGAGTAGTCCGCGAATCTAGCGCGCCTGTCGGCTCGTCAGCCAGTAGGACGCGCGGTTCACCTACTATTGCTCTAGCGATCGCGACGCGCTGCTGTTGCCCGCCTGAGAGTTGATTAGGGCGATTTGCCCTTCGATTACTTAGTCCGACTTTTTCTAATGCCACTACTGCACGTTCTTTACGTTCGCTCGGTGGTAGTCCGCCATAAATCATCGGCAGCATCACATTGTCGAGGGCAGTAAGCTGGGGTAACAGATGAAATTGCTGGAAGATGAAGCCGAGTTTGCGATTGCGGATTTTGGCTAGCTCCCCGTCTGGAACGGTAGATACATCTAATTTGTCGAGATAGTAGCGTCCACTGGTGGGCTGATCCAAGCAACCGATGATATTCATCGCTGATGATTTACCCGAACCAGATGGCCCCATGATCGCACAATATTCACCTTCGGAGATCGTCAAATTTACACCATCCAATGCTTTAACTAGGGTATCTGCAATCCCGTAGGTTTTATTGACATCTTCGAGTCGGATAATAATTTGTTGAGTGTCATTCATGGGGGTTAAGCTTTGGGCTTTAGGTGTTAGGCTTTAGGATTAGTGTTCGTGACTGATATCTGTGAACGGGTGGCTGTGACTAAATTGGTTGTGAACGTGTGGATGTTTGTGTGCTGGTAGATCTAAGTTAAATTCTGAATGTTCGTGGTGATGGTGAAGATCGTGGTTGTGGGTGTGAATGTGGGAAAATTCGGCATGGGTGTGGGTGAATCTGTCAGGTGATAACAGCCAATGCCCCGCTGCTAGTAACGCCAGCCCAATTAGACTTCCATATAGAAAAGTATGCCCAGGAACAGCCATTCCCAGCCACCCAGCTAGTGGATATGCGCCCGCCCACCACAGATGACTCCAGGCAAAATGCGCTCCATATACCCGCCCCTGCATATTCGTCGGAGTACGATCGGCTATTAATGTCTGCATCGATATATTAATGATACTTTGTCCGAATCCAGCGATCGAC
>JANNDQ010000590.1:0-2332 GCA_031387965.1 Chamaesiphon sp. OTE_75_metabat_567 | reverse complement strand
TGTAGACTCGATAGTCTTTGCCTTTCAAGCTAAATCGTAAATAGGTGGCTACATTTAGGCTGATTTCATTATGATTTGTTGTTCCTCCAGCCATCGGGATAATTTCTCCATTACGGTATTCACTTTTGAATTCAGCTCTTTCTTCTAGTTCTAAATATTCAGATGGTGTGTATTTTTTTTTGGAGTAATTGCATGATTTAAAACTCAATCTTTTTTAACCGCAGAGGCGCAGAGGGCGCAGAGAGATTCTAGAATTGTTCAAGTCTTTCTTGTAGAATTTCCTTCTGTTTTTCAGCTTCCACCAAACTATTTTTAGTCTGTTGGACTACTTCTGGAGTAGCACGTTCCATAAATTTAGTATTATTCAATCGACTGTGAATTGATTCTATTTCTTTGTCAATTTTATCAATCTTTTTCTGGATTTTACCTTTGAAGGCTTCAAGATCGACGACTCCTGTAAGTGGTAGGATAATCTGAACTGTCGCAAACACACTTGCGATCGACCTTACGGGTTCTTCAGCTAGTTTATCGACAATAGTCAGATTCTCGATCTGCGCTAAATCACAAAGATAAGTCTTACCGCGATCTAAAATTTGACGTTCTTGTTCACTATCGCTTTGGATGATAATATCGACTTTGATTGCGCGTTTTAATTCTGCTTCTGCCCGAAGGTTGCGGATAGTGCGAGTTACACCAATCAGGAGATCGAATTCTCGATCGAGTTCCACATCAATTAAGCTAGCATTACTAATTGGATATGCTTGAATTGAGATATCATTAGATTCATCGCTTTGAGTCAATGTTTGCCAAATTTCTGCCGTAATGTGGGGCATGAATGGATGCAATAATTTCAGGATGCCGTCTAAGACAAAAGCTAATGTTTGCAGTACGACTAATTTACTCTGTGGCTCTGCATCTTCTTGCAGCCGCGATTTGACTAGTTCGATATACCAGTCACAGAAATCACCCCAGAAGAATTCATATAGTCCTTTAGTTGCTTCACCAAGGGCATATCGATCGATATTATCACCCGTTTGTTGAACGGTTTGGTGAAAGCGCGATAAAATCCATCTGTCGGCGACTTCTAATGATTCGGTTGCTGGTGGTGTGAGATTAGCACTGTCAAACTTGAATTCTGATGTCTCAAAATTCAGCATCACAAATCGTGCTGCATTCCAAATTTTATTCGTGAAATTACGACTTGCTTCGACAGATTCCGACTCGTCAGTTTTACGATTGTATTGAATCCGAATATCTTGCCCTGCACCAACTACTTCGCGCACCAAAGTATAACGAAGTGCGTCGGTACCGTATTTATCAATCAGTAGTAATGGATCGATCCCATTATTAGCAGACTTCGACATCTTCTTACCATTTTCATCCAGCACTAATCCGTGGATGTAGACATTCTCGAATGGCATTTTGCCAGTTAGATATCCTGACATCATAGTCATCCGAGCTACCCAGAAGAAGATAATATCAAAACCTGTTACCAGCGTCGATGTCGGATAGTACATCTCTAAATCCGCCGTATTTTCTGGCCAACCTAAAGTTGAAAATGGCCAGATTCCAGAGGAAAACCAAGTATCTAATACGTCAGGATCTTGAACTAATTGGACATCTGTACCGAATTTTTCGATCGCCTGTACCCGCGCTTCATCCTCATTTTTAGCAACAAAGAACGGCGTATGATCTGTGTTCTCTCCCCCAGTTTCACTGACTGCATACCAAGCCGGAATCTGATGTCCCCACCACAATTGGCGTGAGATACACCAATCTTGCAATTTGACTAACCAATCCCGATATACCTTTGTCCAGCGTTGCGGGACGAATTCAGGGGAGTTCTGGTTATCTAAATGTTCTAGACAGTTATCCGCCATCGGGCGAATTTTGACAAACCATTGAGTCGATAGTAATGGCTCTACAGGTACTTTGCCTCGATCGCTATAAGGTACAGTATGCTTATATGCTTCGATCTTAACTAAATTACCCAGTTCTTCTAATTTAGCAACGATATTCCGACGTGCTGCAAATCGTTCTTGTCCATTGAATTCGCCAGCATTCTCATTGAGAGTGCCGTCTTTATTCATGATATTAATCAACGGTAAACTATGACGCTTACCCATCGCAAAATCATTCGGATCGTGAGCGGGAGTGACTTTTACACAACCAGTTCCGAAATCAGCCTCAACAAAATCATCACCAATGATCGGAATCTCGCGGCCAATGATTGGTATCATCACAGTCTTACCAATCAGATGCTTGTATCTTTCATCCTTGGGATTTACAGCAACTGCTGTATCACCTAGCATCGTTTCTGGGCGAGTAGTTG
>JANNDQ010000586.1:0-2248 GCA_031387965.1 Chamaesiphon sp. OTE_75_metabat_567 | reverse complement strand
AACGAAGAAGTATTCAATAGTTAGAGTATTTCGCCGTAGACGATTAGTTCAAACTCAGAGCCACTTTACGAGCGAGTTCGACCATCCGATTGGCGTAGCCCCATTCGTTGTCATACCAAGCGAGGATTTTCACTTGAGTCTCATTGACTACCATCGTCGAGAGCGCATCGATAATCCCAGAGCGGGGGTCGTCCTTGTAGTCGATCGACACCAGCGGACGTTCCTCATAGCCTAAAATACCTTTGAGCGGTGCTTGCTCGGAAGCTGTCTTGAGTAGTTGATTAACTTCGGCGACGGTGGTCGATCGCATTACTTCAAATACACAATCTGTCAGGGAAGCGTTGAGTAATGGTACCCGCACTGCCAAGCCGTTGAGTTTGCCGTTGAGTTCGGGATAAATTAAGCCGATCGCGGTTGCAGATCCGGTGGAGGTGGGAATTAGCGATAGACTGGTAGCTCTGGCTCGACGCAAATCTTTATGCGGTGCATCGACGATCGTTTGGGTGTTGGTATTATCGTGAATGGTGGTGATCATGCCGTGCTTGATTCCCAAGCCTTCATTAATTACCTTGACGACTGGAGCTAGACAGTTAGTAGTGCAAGATGCCGCCGTGAGCAAATGATGTTTGTCCGGCTGGTAAAGTCCATCATTGACTCCCATCACAATATTTAGCGCTTCCTGCTTCACCGGAGCCGCGACAATTACTTTACGGACACCGCCTTTAAAATAAGAGTCCAGGGTTTCGGGTGTTTTAAATTTACCAGAACATTCCAGTACCAGATCTACACCCAAATCTTGCCACGGCACATCTCCAGGTTTAGCATGTTCGCTAAAAGTTAGGGGTTTACCATCGATCATAACTGTGCCGTTCTCAGCTGCTACTTCAGGTGCCCAACGTCCGTGAACAGAATCGAACTTGAGTAAGTGTGCGGCTGTTTCAGCCCCACCTTTGACCTCATTGATATGCACGAATTCCAGTTCTGACCACCCCCACGCTGCACGCAGATCTAGCCGTCCAATCCTACCAAATCCATTGATGCCCACCCGAACTGTCATCAGCTTTTCTCCCTTGAGGCTTTAAATTTTATGTGATTATATTTACGTTGATCTATATTGAGAATCATCGATATCTTATCAAGTCACATCGATTTATGTCAATATGGAACTTATGAAATCTTTGAAAACGCCCCCAATTTTTTGTTGCCCACCTCTATTAGCGGGTCGTCTGACGGAAACAGAGGCTGCTGGTGCCGCAGTTTTATTTCGAGTATTGGGCGAACCAGCGCGGCTCCAGTTGCTGAGTTTAATAGCCGCCCAGCCGAGTGGCGAGGTTTGTGCTTGTGAGTTAGTAGAATCACTGGGACTGTCGCAGCCGACAGTCAGCCATCACCTCAAGGTAATGTATGAGGCAGGTTTATTAGCAAAAGAGCGGCGAGGAACGTGGATCTACTATCGAATCGTTCAAGCACAATTAGTATCCTTGCGGGCGGTACTTGCTTAACTTGCTGATTTGCGGCAAATAGTGACCTTTTCTAAAGTCCACACCAAACAATGCTTTTGGACTCGATCGTGCTAGTCTATTGGAATTTAACCTGATGTGGATATCTTGGTTTGCTCGGCAAGGCGATCGAGTATTGCACCCAAAACAAATCGCCATTTTTGAAGCTTGTGCGATCGGATTAGTCTCTTCGCTAGCTGCGGTGAGTCTCAAACAGTCGTTGCTGTGGTTGGAGGGCTGGCGGGTTGGTTTGACGGGGATCTATCCAGCTTGGCTGGTACTGCCGATCATTGGGATTGTCGGCGGGGGTTTGAGTGGACTACTGGTTGAAAGAGTGGCTCCAGAAGCCACAGGCAGTGGTATTCCGCAGGTTAAGGCGGCTTTGGGATATGTACCGATCGCGCTAGATCTGCGGGTGGCAGTGGTAAAGTGGCTGGCTACTCTGCTTTCGCTTGGTTCTGGCTTGGTTTTAGGGCGACAAGGCCCCACCGTGCAAATTGGCGCAGCTCTGGCTGCTCAATTAAGCTACTGGACACATACGTCTCCTGCTTATCAACGTCAGTTAATTGCAGCAGGAGCGGCGGCGGGACTAGCTGCGAGTTTTAATGCGCCTCTAGCAGGGGTGATATTTGTAATTGAGGAACTCTTCCAAGATTTGCCTGATCTGACGTTAGGGACAGCGATTATTGCCGCAGTGGTCGGCGGTGCGGTTTCTTTGAGCATCGGGGGGCGGGGGATGATTCCTGATC
>JANNDQ010000572.1:0-2092 GCA_031387965.1 Chamaesiphon sp. OTE_75_metabat_567 | reverse complement strand
CGCGGATCTTTTGTTGTACTGGCTCCACATCGGCATCAGTCAGGGTACGATCGAGTGCCCGATAGATCGATCGAATTGCCAGACTTCTTTGCCCATCAGGGACACTTTCACCGCGATATTCATCGAAGACTTCGACGGCTTCTAGTAATTCGCCACCAGCTTTAATCATCGATTTGTGAATATCTGCAAGGGATAGATCGATAGGCGCGAAGAACGCAATATCTCGATCGGATGCGGGATAGGTAGAATAGGTTTTAAATACTGGCGTTAACCGCTCTTCGGCTGCGAGATAATTCAGGATTGGATCGAGGTTGAGCTGGAAGACATATACTGCTGCTGGGAGATCTTTTTCCTGGCGGAGTTGCGGGTGCAATTGTCCAAAATAGCCGAGCTTTTGCCCTTGTAACCAGAGCGAGGCTGTCCGTCCTGGGTGCAGCTTGGGATCGGATCGATCGGCTTGATACTCAACGGGGATTTTGAGGCTGTGGCAGACGCTCTCTAACATTCCCTTGGCTTCGTACCAGGTGAGGGGTTGGGGCTTGCCACCAGTCGTCCAGCGTCCGACACCAGGATCGCCGCCGATGATGCCAGCGAGTACGTCGGTTTCGATCAGTCCTGTTTCGTCCCGTCCAAATACTTTACTGATTTCAAAGCCTTGAAGTGCGCCGTTGCCTTGGGCGAGATTCGTCTGGAAACTTTGAATTAAACCAGAAATTAATTCCGATCGCAAGGTAGAGTATTCTGTGAACATTGGGTTGACAATTTCTACTTGTGAACCATTATTAAGTTTCTCAATTGCATAGGAATATTGAACAATTTCATTTAAGCCAACAGCGCGGAAAGCCGATCGAATGTGGCGGATTAATTCTTCATCGAGGGAGAGAAAACCCGCTGCTGATTCGGATGGAAGTGTATCCATGAATCGATCGTAACCATACAATCTGGCGACTTCTTCAATTAAGTCAATTTCCCGCTCTAGATCGCGGTAGCGATAGGGCGGAACGACGACATTCCAGACAGTTTCTTCGGCTTCGCCCTCGGTTACTACCAACTGACAGCCCAAGGCGGTGAGATTGCGCTCGACATCTTCGACACTAATTTCTCCAGGCTCGCCATCATCATCGATCGGCCCTAGCAGTTGATTCAACCGTTCTAATCGGAGTTTAATTGTCCGAGGTTGCAGGGTCAAATCAGGGCGATGGTCGATGATATCCTGACAGATGATTTTACCACCAGCTAGCTGGATAATTAGTTCGATCGCCCGCGTAGCAGCTATTTCTAGTTCTGCTAAGTTTACACCGCGCTCGTAGCGAGTCGATGCTTCCGATCGAATGCCGCCCTGACTACGAGCTGATTTTCGCACGGCGACTGGATCGAAGATTGCGGCTTCGAGGACGATGTTTTGAGTACTTGTGGATACTTCGGTATTTTCACCACCCATGACACCTGCTAGCGCCACAGGGACGTTGTGAGCAGTGATTAGGAGATTTTGTACCTGAAGCTGTCGAGATTGACCGTCTAGGGTCTTGAGCACCTCACCTTGCTTCTCGGCATACCGGACACCCATCTGGATCGTGTCGCTCCCCCCCACTACTTGCAACTTGTCGGCATCGAATGCGTGTAAGGGTTGTCCCCACTCCAGCAGAATATAATTAGTTACATCCACCACATTATTAATCGGGCGGATTCCAGCGGCTTGGAGCCGACGCTGGAGCCATTCGGGGGAGGGGGCAATTTGGACACCTTGAATTAGTGTAGCTGTGTAGATGGAGCAGGCGGCTGGTTCGCTGACTTTGACAGTTAACTGCGGTTGGGTAGAAATAGTGGCTGTACTGACAGTGGGTAATTTGAGCGTACCCTCAGTCAAGGCGGCAACTTCTCTGGCAATCCCTACCATACTCAGAGCATCAGCACGGTTAGCCGTCGAAGATAGATCGAGAATGATATCGTCCAATCCTAATAGCGATCGAACATCAGTACCAATTGCGGGCGTGTCGGGATGCTCGGCTTCACCAAAGATATAAATCCCCTCTGAATCTTTTGTCAACCCGACTTCAGACAGCGAACAAATCATCCCCTCAGACTTTTCGCC
>JANNDQ010000566.1:0-2379 GCA_031387965.1 Chamaesiphon sp. OTE_75_metabat_567 | reverse complement strand
CCAATCACGATCGAATACCTGAGCATAGATCGGATTATAAACTTGGAGCGCACCATCTCGATCGACTATTAGTCCTGACAAGATTAATGACTGTTGTTCGAGGGTATTATTAGTCTCAATTGTAGATTTAGAAGTGACCAGATTTCGATACTGCTGGAGTAAGTAATTAGATATCTCACGATCTGCTAGCAACCTAGCGGCAATCGTCCTCAAGTGCTGTGGATTATCTCGACCTTCCCAGTTATCGATAATTTTGGTATTGACGATCTCTTCAATAGAAATCAGGGGAAATTCCACCACTAATTGACATAACTTCTGGGTGAGAAAAGGTTGTCCCCCTGTCCAGTAAAGTATTTCTGCAATTGCCTGTCTCGGATCGGCTACTGTCTCGGCTAAGCCCTGCATCAGCGGTGATAGATCGTCAGTGGCTTGAAATCCAGTTAGCTTGATCGATCGACCAATATTCAGCGGAGTCCGCTGTTTATTTTTAATTAAATCGGGTGGTGTAGCAGCACCAATTAGCACAAATGATAATCGTTGATATTTAGCACTAGTAGCTTGCCGTTCGGCACAGTTTCTAATTAGTCCAAAGAAGTCATCAGTAAAGGCACCTGAACTAATAACTTTATCAATTTCATCAACAAAAACAATCACTCTACTAGTGATTTGTTCGAGGATGATATCATCGATAAACTTGCCTAACTTTTTGACATCTGAGAGGTGGGGATGACTATCCCAAAACGTGGCTAATTCTGGCTCTAGCTCAAATGCGGTGGCTAGTTCATCCGCGATCGAATAGTACCATTGCGCTGCGCTGATGCCCACAGATCCTACGCCACTCAGATCTATATCCACACAAGCTACACCCTCAGCCACCAATCTTTTGATCGTGCGGAGTTTAAGACTAGTTTTACCCATTTGGCGGGAGGTTAAAACATAGCAGAATTCCCCAGCCCGAAGATATGTCTGTAAGTCTTGATCTGCTTGTCTCACCACGTATGTGGGCGCATCAGCGGGGAGGCTACCACCAATTTTATAGGTTTTCATCTGTCTATCTATTGGCGAACAACTGCCCTAACTCTTGAGCTACTGATATATTCTCCTACACTATTCGATCGATCAATACTGACTTCGCTAAGTCAGTATTGACTTAATCGGGTAAAAAAACGATGGATACAAGACCAGATCGAGCTTTTTAGCGAAAATTAGTGCTGTAAAATATATTAATTAAGTAACCCAATTAATCATGGCTCGTCGTCGATCCCTACAACTACGCCCAGAATATATAGATATCGCAAAAGCAGCGTTGAAAAAGCTTTACTTGACTCAAGCCGGACTAGGCGTACTAATTATAGAGAAACTGGGTATGTCGGCGGAGATTAAGTCTCCAGCGACAATAAATAACTTTTTTCGCGGTAAACCAGTAGATCGCGGAAACTTCAACAAGCTGTGTGAAGTATTAAATCTCGATCCTCAAATAGTCGGACAAGAACCGACAGCACCCACTATCGAGAAAGAACCACAAATGCCCAATCCAGATCTTAATCCTTATATTGCTCGGAGTAGCGAAGAATATTGGTGTAGGATGTTGCTCGAACCGCATAGTCTGATTAGAATTCAGGCTCCCTTGCAATTTGGTAAAACTTTATTGATGTCCAAAATGCTCATGCGTACCGAAAAACAAGGACATTTGGCTCTGTACACGACTTTAAACGGAATCAACTCCAGGAACTTTCGAGATCCTCAAACTTTTTTTCGCCATTTTGTCTGTGAGATTGGTAGTGAGATCGACGCACCATCTTTCGATCTATTGATGCCAATAACTGACTACGACGAATTGGTCAAAAAAACTGGATATATGAAAGCTACGATTAAATATTTTGAATATTTCTTAGAAAATATTCGTCAGCCTTTCACCTTAGCAATTAACAAACTCGATCGATTGTTAGAAAAGCCTCAGAATGCTAATACTGCTAGTGAATTTCTGCACCTACTTCGTTGTCTGAATGAGAAAAGCAAGAGTAGTAGAATTTGGCAGCAATTTCGATTAATCTTAGCTTACTCGGTACTGCGATTTGAGGATTCTATCTCGCTAATTGACTCTCAGTCACCGTTTAATGTCGGGTACTCGATCGATCTGGATGAATTTAGCCCCGCTGAAGTAACAGAACTAGTAGCTAAAAAAGGACTAATTCTGGATCAAAGGCAAATTCAATCGTTGATGGAATTAATCGGTGGTATCCCGAGCTTGGTTCAAGTGGCGTTAAATAAGCTGTGTGAGCGCGGATCTGATTTACGCGAAGATTCAACCGCCATCGCATCGATTTATCAACAGCATTTTTATCAACAGCATTTGCCGACACTCCGTGAATATTTGGC
>JANNDQ010000560.1:0-4404 GCA_031387965.1 Chamaesiphon sp. OTE_75_metabat_567 | reverse complement strand
AATTGATCTTGACACTGGTAGTCTGGGATAGTCTTCGAGTTGCAAATTCTTTTTTGTCGGAGATCTCCACCTGTGAGAATGATCGAGCGACAACAAATAGGGGATCTTCTTGTGACTTCGCGGGAATTGTTCCATCTTTTGTGTACATTAGCATCTTGCCAATCACTCTGGTGAGCTTTACTTTTGGCGAGGCGGCAATTTTAAATCCCACGTCAGAACCGACTACGGGTGGCGGAGTCGTATCGTTTTTAGCACTCAGTACGACTGATTTCAGAGTGGCAGATAACTTGGCTGCTTGAGCTTGGGGAAAGGTTGCCGTTACTATTTTCGTCTCTTTTTCATTGCCAAAAATGACGATCCATTTCGCAAATTCGACCCCATATGCCGTTTGAGTTAGGTTGACTAGGATACCTTTGCTATCATCGATCGAGATGTTTTCTTTCCGCTTGAGAGTCATCCCTCGCGTTTTCAATCGTTCAGCACTAAAGCCACTGGTAATTTTAGAAAATGGCCCAGGCAGAGTGGTTAGCATCACTGATGACTGGGTGCTGGGTTGCTGGAAACCATCGAAATTTTCCGCAGTTTCAAACCCATCGGGCTTAATTAATTTGATACCAGCAGTAGCAAAGCTAGTATATTGTTTCTCTCGGCTGGTTTGACCGATTAATACTTTTTCCTGCGCTTGTACGAGTGTCATTTGTGGTGCGAGGTTAGCCCCCGCAGCAAAAATAGACGTAGTAGCTAAAGTCGTTAAAGTCGATCGAATCTTGATTTGCATACTCATTAGTGATCGAAAATTACTCGTTCGTGGAGCGTAGGCGGAGCCTAATCGTCTGATTTTAATCATAATCCGCCCACATTCGCGAAGATCGATCAAGTTTTGGCTTAATATGTAGTGACTGATTTAGTATTATCATTCGATCGATGACATCTATCCCCCCGCAGCCTGATGTTGTGCTTACTGCCCAAGGACTTACCCGCCGCTTTGGGGGGCTGGTGGCGGTAAATGATGTTTCTTTTGCTGTGACTAAAGGTGAAATATTTGGCTTAATTGGCCCCAATGGTGCTGGTAAAACTACGACATTCAATCTGATGACGGGACTAATTCAGGCATCGGGTGGGCAAATGCTGCACGAGGGTGTCGATATTTCGCGGCTGCGTCCGTTTCAAATTGCTAAACGGGGGATTGCCAGGACGTTTCAAAATATTCGGTTATTTGGTAATTTATCGGTATTAGAAAATGTAATGATCGCCCATCACCTTCAAACTAGTAGCGGGCTGTTCCAAGGTATCTTTAATTTACCACCCACACCAGCCGAGGAGCGGGATATCCGCGATCGATCCCATCAATTGCTAGATTTAGTCGGTTTGGGCGATCGAGCCTCCAGCGCGGCGAATAACCTTGCCTACGGCGACAGGCGGCGGCTGGAAATCGCTCGTGCCCTCGCATTACAGCCCCAGATTTTATTACTAGATGAACCTGCTGCGGGGATGAATCCGAGTGAGAAAGGTCAATTGAGTGATTTTATCCGGCAAATCCAACAGCAGTTTAATCTGACGATCTTATTAATTGAACATCACGTACCGCTGGTAATGGGCTTGTGCGATCGCATTGCTGTACTAGATTTTGGACAACTAATCGCCCTCGGCAATCCCGAACTTGTCCGCAATGATCCGGCGGTAATTGAAGCTTATTTAGGGTGTGAATAGATCGACTATGTTAACAGCAAAATCAACACCGCCAATTCTAGAAGTTAAGGATCTCAGCGTTAATTATGGTGGCATTCAGGCGCTCCAAAATCTCGATTTGATCGTCAAAACTGGAGAAGTTATCACTTTAATTGGCTCAAATGGTGCAGGCAAAAGTACCACCCTCCGAGCCATTTCGCAAATCGTAAAATGTCGGAGTGGGCAGATTATCTATCAAGGTAAAGAGATTACTCGTGAGTATGCTCATGCGATCGTTAAGCTGGGCATCGCTCACAGTCCCGAAGGTAGACGGGTATTAACAAAGCAGACAGTATTAGATAACTTGCTGCTCGGAGCATATTGTCGTGGCGATCGACTGGGAATCAAATCCGATCTAGAGTTACAATTTCACCAGTTTCCCCGATTAGCTGAACGGCGTAATCAGCTAGCTGGCACACTCAGCGGTGGCGAACAACAAATGCTGGCGATCGCTCGTGCCCTGATGAGTCGCCCTCAGCTGTTATTATTGGATGAGCCAAGCTTGGGTTTAGCACCCTCGATCGTCCGTGAAATCTTCGGGATTATCAAAAATCTCCGTGAACAGGGCGTAACAATTCTGCTAGTGGAGCAGAATGCTAACCTTGCCTTACAGATTGCCGATCGCGGTTATGTCCTAGAAGCGGGACAAATCACCCTCTCAGGACGTGCTGCGGATCTTTTGGCAGACGAACGTGTCCGGCAGGCTTACCTGGGCTAGAGCGGCGAAATTAATCCTTTACAGCAACGTTTAAGTATAAAAGTCACGATGTTTTTTTGATCTCGTTAAGTTAAAATTCATGCGTGAGTTTTTTTAGTCAGTAGCCGGAATTTTGTCAGTACCGATCGTTTACCATCCTGATTATGTTGTGCCATTGCCGGATACTCATCGCTTTCCGATGTCTAAGTTTCGGTTGCTGTATGAATTATTATTAGCAGATAAATTAGTCACTATAGACAGCACATTTGCGCCGACATTACCGCCGACGGAATGGTTAGAGTTGGTTCACGATCCGGCTTACATTCAAGCCTACTATACCGGAACACTAGACCCTAAGGCTCAACGTCGAATTGGTTTACCTTGGAGTCCCGAATTGGTCAATCGGACTTGTATCGCGCTAGGCGGCTCGATTCTGACGGCGAAACTGGCGATCGAACATGGGATCGCTTGTAATACCGCAGGCGGCACCCATCATGCGTTTGCGAATCTGGGTTCGGGTTTTTGTATCTTCAATGATCTAGCTATCGCTTCGCGAGTCATTCAAAAGCTGGGCATAGCCCAGAAGATTCTAATCGTCGATCTTGATGTCCATCAAGGCGATGGTACAGCGGCAATTTTTCAACGAGATCCGAGTGTATTTACTTTCTCGATGCACTGTGAGATCAATTTTCCCAGCAAGAAACAAGTCAGCGATCTCGATGTGCCGTTGCGGGAAGGGATGGAAGATGATGAGTATTTGAAAACTTTGGCTCAGTATTTACCCGATCTATTGTCGCAGGTAAAACCGGATTTAGTACTGTACGATGCGGGTGTAGATCCACATCTTAGCGACAGTTTGGGGAAACTAGCATTAACTAATACTGGAATATTCGATCGAGATTTTTATGTCCTAAATACCTGCGTGTCACAAGGTTATCCAGTCGCCTGCGTGATTGGTGGTGGCTATGCTGAAGATCTACCAAGTCTGGTTTATCGACATTCATTACTCCATCGAGCTGCTAGCAATATTTATTCCAAATATCAGCTGTGATTGCTTAGTTGATTACCCCAACCATTTTTCCAAATCCGTTACTTCCACAAAATCTAATAAAGATTCCCCAAGAGCCTCCAATCTTTCGACATTCAAATTATTGATTTTGTTGATCGATTCAGATGATAAATTACCTAGTTTGCGGTTAAGCAACTTGAGCATCAATTCTCGTTCAGCCTTACGAGTTATTTGCTCTACATATTCTAAATAAGGCTGAGAAGTTCTTAAACTCATTAGTAACTCCGTGTCTTGATTATTACGATTTTGTCTTGTTTCTAGCACCACTCTCAAATCTAAAAGTAATCGTAGTGCATTTTGGCGATAGGGACTATTTGAATCGAGGTTGTCGATCTCGGTGATTGCTCGTTGTTGTACTTTCTGTTTACCTAGTATTCTCAACCATAAAGTATCGGGAGTCTCTGGTAATTGGTGAATTACGATAATTCCTGTTTTATGTGCGGGTGGCATAAGATAAACACCACTACCCCACCGCTCCACATCTGTTATAGCACCAAAACTCTCTAATGTTGCAGCAGCTAATGTTGGAGTAAGAATCCATAGTTTTGTTAATCGTGATTCATCTTGTTTTGGATTTTGTTGACGTTTGGCTTGGCGATTGAGTTCTGTGTGTAAATCGAACAATTTCGCCATACAACTACGAATCTCGTCGGCACTCGCAGGATTGCGAAATGGCTCAAATGCTGCGCCTGTTGATGCTAATCTGCTCAGTAATCCCAAACTAGGAAGATGTTCGACTTCAGCATTTGGGAAGAAGCAAACATCGATTTCTCGGACTTCACTACTAATTTTTCTATCGGTTTCAACTCGTCCAAACGGTGAGAGTAAACTTTCGAGTAAATCTTTGGCAAATTGGTCGTGGGGAAATTGGGACATGTCTTAGATTTTCTTCGCTGGCAATTTACTAGGG
>JANNDQ010000508.1:0-5129 GCA_031387965.1 Chamaesiphon sp. OTE_75_metabat_567 | reverse complement strand
TCCAAATCGGGAAGTACCTGTTGCTGTTGTGCCAGGATCGGCGGCAATTTTGCCGACAGGCACGGTTGTTCGACCTCAGCACACCGATTTGCTCACCGCAGACAACTACACCGTTGGTGTCAATGGTTCCACTGAAGAATTTATCAATATTCCCGTTCCAGCTCCTCTGAGCAGCGCTATCCCCACTCAACAACGGGAAATAGTAACTGTCGCAAAAAGTCAGGTGCAGCCCAGCTACGCTAAACCACCGTCAATCCTCAGTCAATCTGTCCCGACGACTAGTATTCAATCTCAGCCTAAATCGCCACAGTCGGCTCAGAATAGTCGCTCGGTACCAGAAGTTTCCACTCTACCTTCTGGTAGCTCCATTTCACCACAAGTTGGTCGATCTTTATCGCAGACAGCAAACCGTGCTGGCGCTAATGTCTCTACGCCGATCTCAGTTGCCCCTAGTGCAATTCAAGATAGCCCTCGTCCAGTCTTTACACCTCAAGTCATTCCCCTCGCTGGCATCAAGCCTACTATTGTGGCACCGACGAAGCCTGCCATCGTCGGAGCAAAATCCCTAACAGCACCAGTTGTAGCTACAACTCCGGCAACAGCTGTAGATTCAGTGGAGATTTCAGTATCTGCACCACGCCAGCAACGAGTTGAAGTTCAACCTGTTGCTCGGTTGCCACAGGTAAGTTCTATTAAAGCAGTTCCAGTCGTCCCAGCTATTCCCAGTGTGCGTCCAGCCGCAGTAGCATCTAGTTTTTCAAAGCCGATTGCATTCGTTAACACTGGAACAGATGAATCTAATTTCGAGTTAGGTTACCCGCTCAGTAGTCCAGCCCCAACGACTTCTGGCTTCGGCTGGCGGACACATCCGATTACAGGTAGTCGCCGCTTCCACGCTGGCGTAGACTTTGGCGCACCAATGGGCGCACCTGTTGTCGCTGCGGGAACTGGTATTGTCATATCCTCTGGTTGGTTAGGCGGATATGGTAAAGCGATTGTAATTCAACACAATGGTGTCCAGCAGACTCTTTATGGTCATCTGTCCGAAGTTTTTGTTCAACCAGGTCAAAGAATTGAGCAAGGTACGGTGATTGGGCGGGTAGGCAGTACAGGCAACTCTACAGGCCCACACTTGCACTTTGAAACTAAGGTGGCTACTGCTGACGGTTGGGTAGCTGTTAATCCGAGTGAAGAGATTAAATATGCCTTAGAAAATCTCCGCCGGACAATGCCATTTGCCCAAAGAGATTTACCCCCAGGATATAACTAGTAATGTCGATCGATAGTGTCTAGTTCTAAACTGCTGTATCCTGGTAGCAATCGCTACCAGGATATTTTTAAAAGGGGTTAATTCACCTACCTCAACGGGTATATTAACTAATATTGAGACTGATCATTATCCATAAATTTAATTTAGTCCTATTGGGACATAAGGTGGCATGTTACTCAAGTCACAAGACGTAAGTTATTGTCAACTTGTACGTCAGTTTGGAAATACATCAGAAATTGTCAGTGGCGTAAACTATCAAGGCAACTTATTTGTCAGGGGTAATGCCTATCCTCAGTACCAACGTCAGGACGCAATTACGGAAATGCGTCGCAGCTATCTCGATCCTGAGCCAGCAATCGCCTGCTTGCTGGTGGAAGATGGCAAGATCGTGACGATTTGGTATGAAGATCGGTATATCGTTAAGATAGTCAAATCTGCCGCAGATATTGTCAAATACTCAGATCTAGCTCAATTGGTCAAGGATCTCAGATCGCCACAAGGAGTCAAGATCGAAGATCGCGCTCAAAGTTTTCGATTTCCCTATCGTCGCTGTTTTATCGGGCGAGAAGCTGTAGACTGGATTTCTACAAACCTCTCAATTAGCCGCTCCGAGGCTATTGTCCTCGGACAACGATTGATGGATGACAACTGGCTCCAAAACTTATCCAACAAGCAGCCGTTTCAGGACGCTGATTTTTTCTATCAGTTTTGCATGGATAAGTAGATTTTAGGTTTCAGCCTTTAAACTGTGTGGTAATCCGTTTCATTGCTTCTTCAACATTGGCGCGACTATTAAATGCCGAAATGCGGAAATAACCCTCACCCGCAGCACCAAAACCAGATCCAGGTGTACCAACGACATGGCAATTTGTTAGTAACTTATCAAAAAAGTCCCAACTCGATAAACCAGCGGGAGTTTTCACCCAAACATAAGGTGCATTGATGCCGCCATGTACTTCCAAACCTGCGGTGGTAAGTTCATCACGGATGATTTTAGCATTTTCCATATAGAAAGCAATTAGTTCTTTAACCTGCGCTTTGCCTTCGGGTGAATAGACAGCTTCCGCACCCCGTTGGACGATGTAAGAAACACCATTAAATTTGGTAGATTGGCGACGATTCCACAGTTTCCATAGCTCCACATCACTACCATCAGCGGCTTTTGCTGTTAGCGTTTTGGGAACTACAGTTAGAGCGCAACGGGTACCTGTAAAGCCCGCATTTTTAGAAAAAGAGCGAAACTCGATCGCACAGTCCCGCGCCCCTTCAATTTCATAGATCGATCGCGGTAAACTCGGATCGGTGATAAATGCTTCGTAAGCAGCATCAAAGAAGATAATCGAACCATGCGCCTTGGCATAAGCTACCCATGCTGTCAGATGCGCTTTTGTTGCGACTGCACCTGTCGGATTATTCGGAAAGCAAAGATAAATTAGATCGACTTTCTCGGTGGGAATCTGAGCAGTGAAATCATTTGCCGCCGTAATCGGCAGATAGACTAAACCACCATATTCGCCCTTGTCATTAGCATCGCCAGTATTCCCCGCCATCACATTGGTATCGACGTAAACGGGGTATACAGGGTCTGTTACCGCGATCGTGTTGTTATGTCCGAAAATGTCTAGAATGTTCCCACAATCGCATTTTGAGCCGTCTGAGATGAAGATTTCGGAGGCATCGATATCGCAGCCCCGCGCCTGAAAATCATTGGTAGCGATCGCTTCTCTCAGCCAAGCATAACCCTGTTCGGGGCCATAGCCTTTAAATTTATCCCGATCGCCCATATCTTCCACTGCTGTAATCATCGCCGCCCGACAAGCTACTGGTAACGGCTCAGTCACATCCCCAATCCCCAACCGAATAATCGGTGCGTCAGGATTGGCTTGAGCAAAAGCATTGACGCGCCGCGCGATTTCTGGAAACAGGTAGCCAGCTTTGAGTTTTAAGTAGTTATTATTAATAGTTGCCATAATTTCTAATCGCGAATCGTCATTGAATAGCTTACCAAATTAGTGGATGGTGGATGGTGGGTAAGACTATCAGGTATCAGAGTTGTGAGAATTGGTAAGATAGATTCAGTCCGGTTCACCATCCACCGTTCACCATTCACCAACTTGGATATTTACCAATTCGCTGTCCGCCCATTGTTATTTTCTGCAATCAAAGCTGATCCTGAAGTGGTTCACAAGCAGTCTTTAGCATTATTACACTTGATCGATTCCACCCCTCAATCTCCCTTAACGAAGCTCACAAAAGCGAGCTTCCAGCAATACTTCTGTCGATCGGATCGCAAGTTAGAGCAATCTGTATTTGGACTGAGTTTCCCCAACCCGGTAGGATTAGCAGCAGGCTTTGATAAAGATGGCATCGCAGCAGGGATGTGGCAATATCTGGGGTTTGGGTTTGCAGAATTGGGGACTGTTACTTATCATCCACAGCCAGGAAATCCCCAACCACGGCTATTTCGACTACCTCAAGATCACGCAGCGTTAAATCGAATGGGATTTAATAATCTCGGTAGTGAGGCAATGGCGGCGGCATTAGCACAACGCCAGCAAGGTGATTTTACGGTACCGATTGGGATTAATTTAGGTAAGTCAAAAATCACCGAACTCGATGATGCTGCGGGTGATTATTTGGGCAGCTTCAAACGGTTAAAAGATTTTGGTGATTACTTCGTGATTAACGTTAGTTCGCCGAATACACCTGGATTGAGAGACTTACAAGCGATCGAGCCTTTGCGAGTTATTTTCGATACATTACAACAAGAAAATCAAGGTACAAAACCAATTTTGGTTAAGATTGCTCCCGATCTAGCCTGGGAAGATATCTCGGCAGTAGTAGAACTATCTCAATCATCAAAACTAGCGGGAATTATCGCCACGAACACGACGATCGATCGATCGAAACTAACCACCAAAATAGTTGCCGCCACAGGTAAAAGTGTCATCGACGAAGCAGGTGGAATCAGTGGTGCGCCCGTCCGTCAAAAGTCTACTGAAGTAATTCGATTTATTCATCAACAAACTGGTGGCAGTTTACCAATTATTGGTGTGGGGGGCATTTTCACTGCCGATGATGCCTGGGAGAAAATCACCGCTGGTGCAAGCTTGATTCAGGTCTATACGGGCTGGACATATAATGGCCCCTGGATGATCGATCGCATTTTGACTGGATTATTAGCGAAGCTAGAAGCGCGAGGATTAACTTCGATTGCTGATGCCGTCGGGATTGGAACTAATTAAATTAAAGTAAGCAGATTTGATGCCAAGAAACCCGACTTCTTCAAAAAGTCGGGTTTCTGTGATTTCTAACCCAACTTCGATCGATAGTCCTCATACGAAAACTCGCGCCAGAGTTTGAAGTTACCTTCTTTATCAATCCGACCGATCGAGGGATGAACTACGCCATTAAACATCGAAGTTTTGACCATCGTATAGTGCATCATATCTTCAAAGATGAGTCGATCTCCGATCACCAATTTTTTGTCAAAAGCGTAGTCACCTAAAAAGTCCCCAGCCAGACAGCTAGAACCACCCATGCGATAAATGGTATCGCCTGATTCCGGTTCCCGTGCGCCGCGAATTGCTGGCTTATAAGGCATCTCTAGACAATCGGGCATATGAGCAGTAAATGAGATATCTAGCATCACATTGATTAACTCATCAGTCGGAATTAGATCCAAAACTGTACCCATCAAAAATCCAGTTTCCCAGGCAATTGCGGAACCTGGTTCCATTAGGAGTTGAATATGCGGATGGCGAGTATGAAACGCATTCAACACCTCGATCGCATGATCCACATCATAATCTTTGCGCGTCATCAGATGACCGCCGCCCAAGTTTAGCCACTTGAGATC
>JANNDQ010000507.1:0-3237 GCA_031387965.1 Chamaesiphon sp. OTE_75_metabat_567 | reverse complement strand
GGATTGACGCAACAACCCGTGATTATGGAATATGTCACCAATAGATTTATCGAACGGATCGAGCGGGAAATTATTGTAGGAGAATTGGATTTATTTAGAACCCACGCTCTGATTGAAGCGCAAACCAAAGATTACCTGAGAGATGCTCAAATTCAACTAATTTTACAGCCGTTAATCGATCGATTATTAACGCATTTTACTGATCGTTGGCGTAGCCTCTCCATTCCTGCGGAACGCTGCGCGTTGGCGGAGCCTCTCCCTTCGGAGAACGGAGAATCCCACCTCGAATTGCATCTTAGCAAAATCCTGACTACCTTGCGTCATGAAACCGATAAGAGCGGTGGTTATGCGGCGGGAAATCTGCTCAATTTATTTTGTCACCTCAAAACCGATCTCCAGGGCTTTGATTTTTCGCACCTCGCGATTCGTCAAGCCTACCTCTTAAATGCGACCTTACACGATGTCGATTTTACTGGGAGCCACATCAGTCAAACTGTCTTTGCCGAAACCTTTGGCGGTGTAATTGGAATTGCTTTTAGTCCTGACGGCGAACGTTTTGCGACTAGCGATACCAAAGGCGATATTCAGATTTGGGAGGCTCGTACATTCACAAAACTCACTAATTGTCAAGGGCATGAACACTGGGCTTGGGCGATCGCTTTTAGTCCCGACGGGCAATATCTAGCTAGTGCTAGCGATGACCATCGAGTGAAGTTGTGGGATGTCGCTACGGGTGAATGTTTACAGACATATATCGGACACACCTTTTCGGTGAATGCTGTCACCTTTAGTCCTGACGGGCAAATTATCGCCAGTTCCGCTCAAGATAGTACGATTCGCCTGTGGCGGACGTTTCCAGGTAATTTAAGTCCCGAAATCCAGACTTTGGTAGGACATAAGGGTCGGGTTTGGTCGATCGCGTTTAGTCCCGACGGTCATACTCTAGTTAGTGGTGGCGAAGATTTGACGGTGCGACTGTGGAATGTGGCGACGGGTGAGTGTGTGACTGAGTGGTCAGCTCATACTGCTTGGGTGAGATTTGTTGCATTTAGTCCCAATGGTAAAACGATCGCTACTGCTAGTTATGATCGATCGATTAAAATCTGGGAAGTTAAGATCCCTAAGATCCCCGACTTCTTCTCTACGAGACGCTACGCGAACGAGAAGTCGGGGATTTGTATTCCCACATGTCTTCACACATTAATCGGACATCAGCTACCTGTCAGCGCGATCGCATTTAGTCCAGATGGGCAACAATTAGTTAGCAGTAGTTTCGATAAAACTATTAAACTTTGGGATACCAATAGTGGTAGATGTGTAGAAACTCTCCTCGGACATCGCAACCGAATTTGGACGATTGCTTTTCATCCCAACGGTCGCCAAATTGCTAGCGGTGGCGATGACAATCATACTAAAATTTGGGACTTAGAACGGGAACGCTGTATCAAAACGATCGTCGGAAATGCTAATGCGATTTTATCTGTCAAATTGAGTCCCGATGGGAGTTATTTAGCTAGTGGTAATGAAGATACTACGGTTAGAATCTGGAGTGTTGATCGAGAAAAGATCGTCCAAACTTTGCGCGAACATACTAATCGAGTCTGGTCGGTTAATTTCAGTTCTGACGGTCGGTTATTAGCCAGTGGGAGTGCTGACTACACCATCAAATTGTGGGATTGGCAAGTAGGTAATTGCCTCAAGACATTACGAGGTCACACTAGTTGGGTATGGCGGGTAGTTTTTAGTCCCGACGGTCGCACATTAGCCAGTACTAGTTACGACCAAACAGTCAAAATTTGGGATGTTGATACTGGAGCGTGTTTGAATACGCTGCAAGGACATCGCAGTCCGGTAATTCATGCTAATTTTAGTCCCGTTCGCGGAGCGTCTCCAGGGGAGAATGGCGAACTATTAGCAAGTTGTGACTTTGCAGGTATTATTAAACTCTGGAATCCTCAATCGGGTAAGTATTACCGAGATATTGGTAAGCATAGTAATAGTGTTTGGTCGGTTACTTTTAGTCCCGATGGTAATTGGTTAGTTAGTGCGAGCTATGATGAAACTATCAAAATTTGGTCGGTAGAAACAGGCGAATGTTTGCAAACCTTTCGCGGACATCAAGGGCCGATTGTCGGCGCGAAATTCAGTCATGACGAGCGATATATTATTAGTGCCGGAGTCGATCGATCGCTCAAAATCTGGGATATTGATACTGGTAAATGTCTCCAGAGTTTGACCGATCATAGTGGCTTAATTTATACTCTCGATGTTGGGATTGTTAAATTACCAGATGCGGAAAGTGCGCCGCAAGTGGAGCACCTTTTCAAGAGACTGGAGTCATCTAAATTCGTTGCTTTTACTGGTAGCTTGGATGAAACTATTAAAATTTGGGATCTCGAAATAGGCGAATGTCTCGCTACCTGGAAATCCATTCATCCATATCAAGGAATGCAGATCGCCAAAATTCAAGGATTAACAAAAGCACAACAAGCTACTTTGCAGGCTTTAGGAGCCATCACTTGATCGGTTTAGTTTCATTAGAACACAGTAAGATACCCGACTTCTCGAACTCGACTTTCTCCTCTCATGACTAAAGTCGAGCCGAGAAGTTAGGGGTCTTAATAGTTACTACCAACATTTAACTTTCTTCAACTGATTCAAACGCCTTTTGCACCTCAGCTACTACTTCAGCAGCTTCCTCATCATCAATATCCATCACCGCTTGCAATTCTTTGAGAAAGACTTGTGCGCTAGCTGGGATCTCGCCCGTATCTCGATCCATCTTCGCCAAGATCGCCGCAGCATAGGCATCAGGCACGAGATCGTCAGGAATTGCTTCATCTGCGGCATTAAACAAAGCCCCCAGCCCTGCATCTACTGCAATCGCCGTCAATCGATCGACCATTGACAGCAGATCCTCATCTGAATACTCTGCATACAGATCAAAGTCTACCAGAATATCCAAAAATAGATCTGGATCGACCAAATCCTGGGGATTGTCTGCCAGAGCAGCAATCAGCACGATCGAAGCCAAGCCTTCAGCTTCGTTTAGTGGCTCTTCGGTATATTCTTCAGCATTGAAGATGCTATCGTACTTTGCCATGTTCATATCTTTGTTCGATCGACTATCCTCTCGCTAGTAATACCAGATAGTAAGGGTAAAGGAAAGGGATAGTGACGTTTGTTAATAAAGCCCTTGCTCATCCTTCCACCAGATGGGATGATAGTTAGCAATTG
>JANNDQ010000238.1:0-12543 GCA_031387965.1 Chamaesiphon sp. OTE_75_metabat_567 | reverse complement strand
AGTTTAATTTCCCGATGAATTAGTAATTACGATTAATCGTCGTCACCACCACGACCATAACCATAACCATGACCTTTACCGCCATAGCCACGACCGTATCCACCATGTCCGCCATAACCATTGCCACGACCGTGACCATTGCCGCGTCCATGACCATTGCCACGTCCGTGACCGTTGCCACGACCGTAACCTTTATTGTTGCTACCACCAATAACTTGGTTGCTGTCAGTTGTCTCAAGTTCTACTAAAAAGCTTTCTGTCTCTACTGCTGGATTTAGATCGGAGATTTGAATCATAGCCATGATAGAAGTATCCTTTTGTAATAAGGTTTTGATAAGTTTAGTCGATTCAGGCTGTGCCCTTGTGACCTCGCTCACGTATCATGATGCTCGATCGAATCTCAATGGACAACCCCGATCGCTAGACTAAAAAGACATAATATTACATCTAAAATCTATTTTCGCTCGTGCGGAAATAAGATCGATCGACAAACATCTGGCTAAACCAGCCAATATTTGATTGACGCATATTTACTACAATTGCAGTTTTAGCCCAAAAACAGGACTTAACTGTAGTAGTTACAGCCAAGCAAAACTAGAAATTAGTGATTGAGGATACAAATTAAGATTGATCGAGATCTTCCAACGTTCAACCATCATCTAGCTTGAGACTAGAATGTATAACCACCAGCAAGTCCAGGAATCGGGCTAGCACCGATCGGCGCAATACCACTATCGGTGTAGAATAAACTGCCGCTATAAGTAATGTCTACACCATTGATATTTGCTGTGCTACTGCTACCACTCAAGTCAGGAACAATAATTTGGAATGTGTTAGCGCCTTGATTTGGATCGTGACTAACTGATGAAACTCGACTGGTAAAAGCACTGATCAATTTTTCAGCAGCCAACTGTCTTCTCCGTCTGTTAATCCAGCCGCCGCGACCGCCGCAAATCAATGCAGCATCTTCAGACCTAAGCTCGATTAAACTGCTGTCCGCAGGGAAGCAGCCATTAGAACTATCAAGATTTAAATCAGAGATGTTAATTAGAGCCATGTTTTCTCTTGTGCGATTAGATGATGGTAGATGTTCTAGGTAATACATCTAAGATTTACGCTTATAAGACAATAGTCATCGATGTACTATCTTGACGTAAGTAATTCATCGATGACTATTGCCTAAATTGATAGCAGTCTCTTAGTGACCACCGTAACCTGGGAAGCCGCCGAAACCGCCGCCGAAGCTAGGACCAGGGTTGAAGAAAAGGAAGTTGCCGCCGCCGCCGCCTTTATTTTTGGAGCCGCCACCGCCGCCGCCGCCTTGGAACAAGATTTGACCGCCGCCGAAGCCACCACCATTGGAGAACAGGAAGTTACCGCCGCCGCCGTTTTTCTTGCCAGAACCCTTACCACCGCCGCCGCCGCCTTGGAATATGAGTTGACCGCCGCCGCCAAATCCAGGGTTAAATCCAGGGTTGAAGTTACCACCGCCGTTACCGCCTTTGCTTTTGCCGCCACCAACGATCGATGTCGCTTCGGTTGTAGCTAAGTCGGTTAAAAAGCTATCTGCATCTGCAAATAATTCGCTACCAGCAGGATTTAGATCAGAGATATTAATTAGAGACATGTTTGATTTGGTTTTTTTACTAGTTAGAGTTACTGAACGTGATTAAGTTCGTCGCAGCTCATGATAATGGCAATTGTCAATGATTTGAATTCCTTTGACAACCCTATTAGTCGAATCCAAAGGACATAAGACTATGTATAAAATCCAGCTCTAATCAATCAAAAATTGATGAATTGCCTGTATTAAACTATACCTAGCCTACTATTGTTAAAATCATTGAGCATTTTCAGGACTTAATGCTACTAGTTTTAGCCAAATAGATCAGGGTAAACATCCGTTGCCGCCGGATTTAAATATGGCTGGGACAGATCAATCCCAGCAGTACTCAATGCCTGCTGAATACAATTGAGTTTTTCGGCGACAGATGTCTGACCTTGGTTGATCGCCATCACCAAGCCTGTCGCCAAAAAGTAACAGCGATGCAGCCCAAAGCAATTAGAGTCCATTGGTACCTCTACCAACCCCAATCCAGGCGCTAACTGCTTACTAAATAGGGGAATATTGGGAGAAAATGCCGCTTGATGGCTATGGTAAATATCAGCTAGGATTGGCTGTAGCAGTTGATAATCAGATTGATCGAGCCACAGAGTTCCAGCATCCCAGCGGTGAAAAGCTGCCGGATCGTGGAGGATCGCAAATTGAAACCGCAGCCCCAATTTATTTAATTCCCTAGTTAGCTGGTGAGTAATCGCGATCGCGGCATCAGGTGTAAAGTTGAAATAGATCTGAATCGACTGTACGCCGGACGGACTGCCAGCATTAGCGATCGCAATATAGGTATCCTGACCCATCAGATTGGGTGGTAGGTAAATCGGGACGATCTTACCAGGAGTGGCTTGGCGAAATTCTGGGGCTAGATGCTGCTCTGGATTGATATGCAGCTGCAACCCATCTTTGACTACAATTAGCTCACCGCGATCGGCTGTAGCCAGAATTTGCCAGTCAGGATCGAAGTAGCCGCTACTGGTATTACTCTGCTGTAGCTGAGGATGGAAATTGAGATCAATACCGTCAATCATATTATTTTTGACAGGATGAGATTGTCGATCTGCGGCTTCTTGGTGGCTGATCGATCGATGAGTAAAATAGAGATCGTGAAGATAGGTTTGAAGCTGAGTGATCAGATATCTTGTCTGTAACTCGACTGATATTTGCTGGAGTTTATCAATTGTGTCTGGATTAGTTTCGAGCGCTGGATAGTCGGGATGAGCGATATTAAAGTCATCGACTGTGATTTTTTCGACTATTTCGGTGAGGACTTGCTGTAGGGATGACATATAACTATTGAGTGATGAGTTGAATTGAATTGCGACCAAACAAGGTATTCATCGCGGCTTGAGGTGTGCAGATTAGCTGCTTGGCGACCTGCATAATTATGATGTCTCGGTTGTCGAAAGTACGCTTCGCATAGATATTGCCTTCGACTCGTTCAATTAGAAATAATCCAGCAAACTGGATGACTCGATTGAGATAATCTGGACGCGCGATCGTAATTGCCGGAAATCCAGCCAGATAAGCCTGAACAATCCCAAATAAAGACGGCTGAAGTAGCTCTAATGGGGTGGTTGCCAACTGAAGAGATTCATTGATACTCAGGCTATCGCCGACAGGCAACCCATCTAACCAAATTTCTAAGTAGCTACCGATTAGACAGCCTAGATCGAAGGCAGGATCGCCCCAATCAGCGCGTTCCCAGTCAATCAGTTTAATCACCTGCGAGTCAGGGTGTGTCCAGTCTAGATCAATCAAGATGTTATTTATTTTGAGATCGTGATGAACCAGGCAGCTAGGTGTAATCGATTTGCCGAGATCGATGATTGCTGTTGATAAAGCCGGAAATCGCTGATAAAGTCGGAAGAATTGCAAACACTCTAGTGGTGTCACCTGAAAAATTCGGGGGGTGACGCGGTTGAGTCGATCGATCAGATCGATGACTGAGTGAGGGCGATCTGGGCGATTTCGACCTGTTTGTATTGCGAATTGCTGCTCAATGTCAGGACGATCGCAGAACTGTTGGTATGCTGGTTGCTGAAATGTCTGACTGTGAATGGTTGCCAGTACTTGACCGATCAATCTAGCCACTTCGATCGGAAAGTTTCGTTCAGTTGAGTAATACTGTTCGAGATCACCGTAGTCCACTAAATATTTAACTATTAAAATAGAACTCTCAGGATCGAAATAGATAATTTTTGGCAGGAAGTCGCCGATTTTTTGGTTTAAGTCTGGGAATTTATGGAGCAATTGATGGGTTTGCCAAGCTAACTGAAACTCTCCCTCTGTTTGCCCGCGATCGTTATGAATCTCTTGCTTAACTAATAAATTTCTACCATCAGCAAAATTAATTAGTAAATTAAAATTTTTAGCAGCAATAACAGTAACGATGCTGGTATCTCGATCTGTTAAATTACAATATTTAAGATTGTTTAAGTACTCAAAGACATTATTACTATCTAAAATAGTTGGTGTATTAATCATCATATTAGTTAAAACTAGTTAAAAATTACCATCGTAATGGTGATATTAGATATTCGTTGACACCACTTACAGCCATCGACCTAACTCTAAGCATCTAAGCGATCGGATATCGGTTGTTCTGTGAGTTGACAATCTAGTCTAGCAAGGGTGTTTTTAAAAAAATTCAGCAATAATGCTGATGCCAACCATGAATGTAGTTATCTTTGAGAGCTGTCAGAATTATTTAATGAAAATAGTGATAAGGATCACTGACAAATTGCTACTATTTTCAATCTGAAAATTAAGAAATACTAAAATAAGGATATGACAGCTCAAATATCAGATACTATTTCCTAAACTCAAGAGTTTAATAAAAGTATCATGATTGAAAATAATCAATTTACTCAGAAGCAATTGTTGGGTCAGCATCTCACTAAGTTCCAACGCCAACTCCTCGAAAAAAATCTCCAACTTGAGACAATCCCCGAATATCGACAGCGAATCGAGATTATGCTTTTAGCTGACGAGGGGAAAACCCAAACCCAGATCTGCCGAACGTTGAGTTGTTCACCATTGACTGCTAGACACTGGATTTTTGTCGCAAAGTCTGGACAAGCCCACAACTGGCAAAACCAGCCAATTGGTCGCCCGAAGATCGTCACGGCGGACTATCTAGATCGACTCAAGCAGCTAATGGGTGCCAGTCCCAAAGATCTGGGGTATCCATTTTCGCGGTGGACTGGACAATGGTTGAGCAAGCATCTATCTCAAGAATTCAATATCGAGGTGACTGCTCGACACGTCAATCGGCTGATTGAGGAAATGAACATTGAGCTGGACAATAGTAGTGAGGCACAACAATTTAACAAGTCTCACCAGCTAGTAATTGCAGATCTGTATACCGTTCCAAAGTCAGCACATGCTAGTCCCGTTCATTCCGCTCAAACTCATATCTGATCTGACTCATGGTTCAAAATTCTACACTTAGAGCTGTTCCAGTCGATCGATTAATTCAAGTCTTGGGTACAGAAATTGCTAACACAGATCTGACCCAAATTCACGCTCAGACTCAATTACTATCAGTTTTACCAGGTACAAGTTTTTGGAAGTCTAGCGATCGACCAGGACTTTACATTATTTTAGCTGGGAAAGTGCGGTTATTCGACATCCAGGGGAAACGAGTCGCTACCCTGACTGAGGGACGGAGTTTTGGGGCGAGTACCCTATTTCCTGATGCTAACTTTAGCAGTTACAGTGCTAAAGCTGCTCTAGTAGTGGGTGGAGCCGAAATACTAGTAGGGTTCATTCCTAGTGCAGCTCTTGAGTCTGAGTGGGACAAGTATCCCCAGATTCGCAATCAGCTCAGTCATCAGGCTCAATATCTCGATGCGATCCTCCGAGGTGAACTCGAACCCTCGGCCCTCCAAATCCCCCAGCGAGGGCTGCGCTCACAGCCGCCACTAATTAATCCCGACATTCCGCCACTCACTCCTGCCCATACTCCAGAGGTACTTGTCCCGCCACCCCAAACCCAGACTGGATCTGCTGGCGATAAATTTAAAGCAGCTTACTTTCCCACTCCGAGCCAAAAAATGAGGCAGTGGTGGAAACAGGTTACTCATAGCTATCCTTTCTATGCCCAGCACAGTGCTTCCGACTGTAGCGCCGCCTGCGTGGTGATGGTAGGACAATATTGGGGCAAGGATTTTAATATTAATCGACTGCGAGAATTGGCGCATATTAGTCGCGATGGGGCTTCGCTCAAGGGGCTAGCAACAGCTACCGAAACGTTGGGGTTTAATAGTCGCCCCGTCAAGGCTAGTCTAGATCGACTCTCCCAGCAAAGGCTCCCAGCAATCGCTCACTGGGCAGGCAATCACTATGTGGTTGTGTTTGAAATTAGTGCTGAACATGTGATTATTTGCGATCCGGCAGTCGGTCAAAAGAAGCTGACTCATGCCGACTTTAGCCAGGGTTGGACAGGTTACTGCCTGTTGATTGAACCCACACTTGCCCTCAAAAAAACTGAAGGCAAGCCCACTGACTTTTGGCAACTATTTCAGCTAATTAAGCCGCATAAGGTGGTGATTGCCGAGATATTTATTGCTTCAATCGTTTTACAGATTTTCGGGCTGATTTCGCCGATTTTCACACAATTAATTCTCGATGGTGCGGTTGTTCATAAATCTGCCAATAGTTTGACTACCTTTGGGATTGGGCTATTGATCTTTGGCGGGTTCCAGATCGCTATATCTGCATTACGTCAATATCTAATGGTACTGACAGCCAATCGGATTGATGCCGCTTTATTAGTAGGTTTTATTCGGCACACTTTTAGTCTGCCATTGAGTTACTTTGATTCGCGTCATGTCGGCGACATTATCTCCCGAATTCAAGAAAATGATAAGATTCAGAGCTTTATTACTGGTGAATCTTTAGGTGTATTACTAGACTTAATGTCGGTGTTTGTCTATTCAATCCTGATGTTTGTGTATAGTTGGAAATTAGCCCTAGTAACGCTGATTTCAATCCCACCATTTTTGATCTTGACTTTTGCTTCTACGCCATTTCTCAAGAAAATGTCGCGAGAGATTTTCAATGCGTCCAATGAGGAAAATAGCTATCTAATTGAAGCGCTTAGTGGTGTCCGTACGGTCAAGTCAATGTCCGTCGAGCGATCTGTCCGCTGGCATTGGGAAGAACGATTAAATAAAGAAATTAAGCAGAGTTATCGCGGACAAATAATCGGGATTAGACTCCAGATGATGAGTTCGGCAATTAATACAATTAGCAGCACAGCCTTAATTTGGATTGGGGCATCATTAGTTATTTCTGGTGAGTTTACAATTGGACAGCTGTTTGCATTTAATATGCTCTCTGCTAATGTAATTAGTCCCTTTCAACGCTTGGCTGGACTCTGGAATAACTTGCAGGAAGTGGGGATTGCGATCGAGCGACTCTGTGATGTGATCGAAGCCAAGCCGGAAGAAGATCTCCATTCTACTCGTCAGGATCTGGGTAAGCTTCAGGGTTATGTCAAGTTCAAAAATGTCACTTTCCGGTACAACAAAGATGCCGATACGAATGTCCTCCAAAACATTAATTTTGAGATTAAACCTGGTCAAACGATCGCGCTCGTAGGCAGAAGCGGATCTGGGAAAACAACCCTGTCCAAATTGATTTTAGGGCTATATCAGCCAACAGCTGGATCGATCGAGATTGATGGACAGGATCTCAAAAATATCTCGCTGCATTCCTTGCGATCACAAGTGGGCGTGGTCGATCAAGATACCTTCTTGTTTAGTGGTACAGTTAAGCATAATATTACCCTAGCAAAACCAGGTGCTAAACTACCTGAAATTGAGCGAGCTGCTGAGCTAGCAGGTGCTGATGAATTTATTAATAAAATGCCAATGCGGTATGATACAGAAATCGGTGAAGGTGGCGGCATGTTATCGGGGGGGCAACGCCAAAGAATCGCGATCGCTAGAGCACTATTAACCAATCCCCGCCTACTAATCTTTGATGAAGCAACTAGTAGTTTAGATACTGAATCAGAGCGGATTATTCAAGAGAATTTAGAAAAAATTCGCCATCACCGTAGCACAATTATTATCGCGCACCGACTCTCTACAGTTCAAAAAGCCGATCTAATTCTAGTTTTAGATAAAGGAGTCCTTGTCGAAAGTGGAAATCACGATCAACTCATGAAAAAACGGGGGCAATACTATTATTTAAATCAGCAACAGATGGCAAAAATTTCTGAGTAATATTGAATATCACGACAAATTTTACTATTAATTAAACCCCTAAATTTAGCTATATCGCTCACTAGTTCCTATGGTCGTAAATCGTCAACTGACACCACTGATTAAAATATTAATCGTAGATGATTTGCGAGTTGTCAGAGAAAAGCTCAAATCCATATTGAAATTACATTCAGACCTTCAGGTAGTTGGTACTGCTATTGATGGCGCTCAGGCGATTGATCGACTCGAACATTTAGATCCAGACATCATTCTCCTCGATCTTGATATGCCCAGGCTCGACGGGATCAAAACCGCCCAAATCATCGATCGAAAGTATCCACATATCAAAGTAATTATTCTGAGTAGTTATGAAGATCCTAGTGAGTTTGATAATTTACAATCTAGCTGTGTCAAAGAATATATCGTCAAAGATAATATCGATCTTAAAATAGCTGACAAAATTCGCGCTGTATATCATCACCCACAAGCTCATCCTGTGATGATTGAGTCAGGAGCCGAACTAATCGCCGCACCTGATAATGTAATTGAATTTAATCGTCCTGTGCCTGAACATTTGACGAATCAGCCCCAGCATGATTTTGCACCTAATTTATCTACTCAGTTTACATCGTTGGCTAGCACCACGATGAGTAGACTAAACGATTGGTCAAATTCAGCGAAAGAACTAATTGATATGATGCCTTTACCCTGGACGCGGGGTTTGCTGTATTCTTTAGTTGCTTTTATTGGGGTTACTTTACCGTGGGCATGTTTGTATAAAATTGATGAAGTTGGCACAGCTAGGGGAAGATTAGAAGCAAAGGGAAATACGATTAAGCGTGAATCAGATCTTGATGGGAGTGTTGCCGTCAGTAAAGTTTATGTAAAAAAGGGCGATGCAGTTAAAGTTGGGCAGACGATTATGGAACTTGATTCCAAAAATATCCGCGAACAAATCTATCAAAATCAACTTAAACTCGATGGAGCGCAGCAGCGGTTTAATCAACTGCTACTGATGAAGAATCAGATGGGATTGGGGACAAACGCCCAACAGCAGCAGAATCAAGCCCAGCTACTCGAAAAACAATCCCAAATTGCCCAAGCGCAGCAAAGTATTGTCAGCCTAGAAGCTAGCGCGCGGAATCAAATCGCTGAAAAACTAGCCCAACTTCGTCAAGCTGAACAAGCACTGCTCGATCGACAATCAAGCTATACTCTCCAGAAGGCTGAGAAGCTCACTCAAGTTCGTCAATCTCAGCAAAGTGTCCTAGACGCTCAGACTAATTATTTACTGGCTCAGAACCGTCTTAAAGACGCTCAAAATGAAGTCAAACGGTATAATAAACTCTATCAGACTGGGGCAATTGCTGAAGTTAAAACCAAAGAAATTGCCAGTCTAGCCCAAGAAAAAAATCAACTGTTCACTCAAGCAACTGCCAGCCTCGAACAGTCAAAGCTCCAAGTCAAAGAACAACAAGAAAACTATCAAAAGCTGATCCAGCAAGCCCAGTCAGATACAGTTCAAGCCAAGCTTAGATTAAAAGAACAGCAAGAAATATATCAAGGAACAATCGATCGAACTCAAGCTGAGATTGCCCAAGCAAAATTGCGCCTTACCGAACAGCAGCGGGCTTCTACAAGCTTAGCAACAGGTGGAAATATTGCCATCCTCAAAACAGGTCAGCAGCTCAAAGAAATTGAAAGTCAAATTGTCACATTAAAATCAGAAATTGAACGCGATCGTGCTCAAGGCAACTTTCTGACTAGACAACTAGCTAAATATACAATTAAGGCTAATTCAGACGGCATTATCTTTGAACTGCCGATCGATCGAGAAGGCGCGGTAGTCCAACCAAAACAGTTAATTGCTGAAATCGCTTCAAGTGCTAATGGACTAGTATTCAAAGGTGAAATTCCAGCAAACCAGAGCGAATCATTGCGATCGTCATTAGACCAGACCCAAACGTCAAATAATAGTCAAAAAGATGTTAAACTCAAGTTTGATGAATTCCCGTTTGAAAGTTATGATATCGTGCCAGGAAAATTAACCTGGATTGCGCCTAACTCTAAACTCATCCAAATTTCCCAAGGCACAAGCGTCGCTACTTATGACATAGAAGTTCAACTCGATCGATCGTGTATTAAATATCAAGGTAGTTGTATCCCCTTCAAATCAGGTCAACCTGCGACGGCGGAAATTGTGATTCGTAATCGGCGAGTGATTGATTTTGTACTCGACCCATTTAAGAAGTTAAGGAATAGCAGCAAGTGAGTTAATTGAAGTTTAATTTCTGATTTAGTCAATACTCATATAGCAGTCCTATTTGAGTTATGAGAATATCGTAGGGTGTGTTATCCCGTAGGGTAACGCACCTCGATCGAATAAATCTCACGAATCATTTAGGATTGCTATAGTTATATTTGCAGTAAATTAAAAGACAAGTGGTAGCAACAAATACTAATCCTAAAATTAGCGATCGAGACTTAATTTATGAAGTTAAAATTTCTGGCAGAATTCCTGAACTTACGCAGGGTATTCTCCGTCGTAAAATCATTGAAGAACAAGTCAGAATAGCTAAAATTGAGCCAGATATTAGTGAATTGCAGCAAGCAGCTGATCGGTTCCGGCTGGTTAATCAGCTCGAAAGTGCTGAAGCTACAAATCAATGGTTGGCAGAACGATCTCTTTCTGTAGATGATTTTGAATATATCATCACGCAGAACTTGCGATCAAACAAACTCGCCGAACATTTATTTGGTAATCAGGTAGAAAAATTTTTTCACCAGAACTTGCTCGATTATAGTGGTGCGATCATCTATGAAATAATTCTTGAAGATCGGGATCTAGCAATGGAAATTTTTTATTCTTTACAAGAAGGAGATCTCAGCTTTGCAGATGTAGCGCACCAATACATCCCCGATCCCGAACTGCGCAGACGGGGCGGATACATTGGTATGGTAGGGCGAAGACAACTTTTACCGGAAGTTTCGGCTGCCGTATTCGCCGCCAAGCCGCCGCAATTAATTGCCCCAATCACCACGGCAGTTGGCGTTCATTTGATCCAAGTTGAAGAAATTATCACCCCTGAACTAAACGAACGGCTACATCAGCAAATTTTAGATGAGTTGTTCGATCGATGGTTGACAGATATGATTAGGACCTGCTCAAAAGAGCTAAAATCCTGATGGAGAGAAAACTGTAAGTGATAACAGAAATACTCAAGGCAATAAAATCGGCTTCGCCGCATCAAAGCGTTTGCCTTTTTCAAAATCAATGCTGTCGGCAAATTTCTTCGGCTCAATTGAGATAGATCGATCGAATATCTTGGGGTAAATCGGCTTCTAGCTGTTGATAGCTTTCTGACAAATAATCGGCGATGCTTGCCGCCGGAAGAGTTTGTCCTTCGCCTTGAAGATAGGCACAGATGCGCTGCTCGTTCCACTTGAAGTTTTGAGTCATCACGACGATCAAGCGGGATAAGGGTGCTAACCTGTCGAGTCCACGTTCGAGATAGCACCATAATGGCGGTGGTGTAGCAGCAAGATCGTAGCGAATTTGGCCTGGTGCTGGGATCTCAGCTCTATTAATCGTGCTGCCAGTAATATCTACTAGCCAGTTTTGCCAGTTGGTTGCTGCTGGATCTGCGGCTAATTTGACTGTCTGGAGTTCTCTGAAAATCTGTCGCCACGCGATCGCAAACAGATAGTCAGCTTGGCTCTGAGTCTCGACCGCGTGTTGCACTAGACTATGGACGATCGCGCCGTAGCGACAAAATAACGCCGTGAAAAACTTGCCCTGTTCAGGGTGTCGCTGATGTAGATTCACCAGCTCTCGATCGCTATGCTCAGCTAATGAGAGGAGGATTTCGCGGTTGGTTTCGGGGAAGGTCGGGATTGACAACATCTTTAAATCAGTTGACAGTTGATAGTGAATAGTTGACAGTTTACCATCCGCGCTGGAGACTATTTAGTCAATTTTTAATCTGATTCCAAACTGTCCGAACCACTGAGCCTACATCTTATTTTAAAATCCCAACTCCTAACTCCCAACTCCCAACTCCCAACCCCCAACTCCTAACTCCCAACTAAATTAAACTTACCTATATGCAATCTAGTTCTGCTCCACCACGGCTGCGTAACTTTGCGATCGTCATTGTTGCTATCGCCCTAGTAATTGCTCTCGTGCTCGGAGTTCGTGCCCAAGATTCTGGCTCTAGTCTGGAAGCTCAAGCAACCCGTGCTCAACCGATCGATCGCGCACTCACCAATGGTAAACCAACGCTGATGGAATTTTATGCAAATTGGTGTACCAGCTGTCAGGCAATGGCACCAGATTTAGCTGCAATTAAGACACAGTTTGGCGATCGCGTCAACTTCTCAATGCTCAATGTAGACAATACTAAATGGCTCCCAGAGGTCACAAAATATCGGGTTGATGGGATTCCGCATTTTGTCTTTTTTGACAGCAAAGGGCAGGTTCTTGCCCAAGCGATCGGTGAACAGCCTCGACAGATCTTAGAATCTAAACTGACAGATCTGATCGCTGGCACCAATCTAACCGACACCGCCACCTCCGGGGAAGTCTCTAAATTTACACCTAAAATAGCTCCGAGAAAGGACGATCCTCGTGCTCATGGTTAATTCTAGGCTTTAGGCTTTAGGCTTTAGGTTTTCACACTCCCAACCCCCAACCCCAAACTTCCAACTCTCTCA
>JANNDQ010000462.1:0-2051 GCA_031387965.1 Chamaesiphon sp. OTE_75_metabat_567 | reverse complement strand
CGGCTGCTCTATCCACGGCTCGCTGCGGTCTAAATTCTGGCTCTGCTAGGACATATTCAACTGAAATCACGCTGTTTTGCTCAGATCGAAACTTTACTCACCTATCTTGCCATGCTTTGGTGTGGATTGATTGCCGACCGTAGGCTCCGCCAACGACTCCATCATCTCAGAGGATGTTTGGAAATACGGGCATGATCGATTAATTTATACCACCATTGGTGTAAATCCCCCAACCCCCTTAAAAAGCGGATGCGCGTACTGTTCGGGTTCCCCGACAGTTTAGCGCACCAAGCAGGGGGGCTTTAAAGTCCCCCTTTTTAAGGGGGATTTAGCGGCGTTTTTATTCGGGGGTTCCCCCCGAATAAGAAAACGACAAGACAGGGGGATTCTCTAGGATCTAAGTAGCAAAATATACTTTCCAAACATCCTCTTAGAACTATCAATACCTGACTCGATAAGTCCCCCAATTCTGGGGGACTTTACATCCTCTAAGACTGGATTCTAGTTTTGAATATCATCATAGGTTTCTTCATTGATTTTGGTAACATCTAAAATTGGTGGATCGTCACTTCTGACCCGATATCTTTTAATAAATTTTTTGTGTCTGGTGCCGATCGTGGAAGTGCGATCTTGGAGCTGATAGTTCACAGGTGATTTATCAATTCTGGCTCCACCACTTTTACTAAATCCTGGTTGTAATTTCAGAAAAATTTGAATTGGAATCCCCAAATTAAACCCTGTTTTTTCATCATCAGCTAATCCGCCAGTAGCTTCTTCATTTGGAGCTTGACTATTGCGATCGCCTTGACCATGAATAGCCACAATTCGACCAGCAGCATCTAGAACTGGGCCGCCACTCATCCCTGCTCTGGTGATATTTGTATAGGACAGATCATAGCCATTATTCCGCTCTTTTGGATTATTATCAGCTTCATCCAGACGAGAAGAAACCATGCCGCCCGTAAATTGAAAAGCGACTCGCTTAATTGCTTTGCCTGGTTTGGGAAACCCAGCAACATAGACGGGACTGCCTTCATCAGCATATGTGGAGTTGCCAATTGTGCCGATCGCAAATACATAATTGCTCTCAAATGAAACAGTTGCCAAATCTACATCACGAAACTTTTTAATATTTGCTTGAGAATCAATATTAATTGATACTCTCTTTCGTACTCCCAAATTATCGATCAAGATTGGGCTAACAATTTGATAGCTAGTATTAGGGGTACGGACGACATGAGCAGCAGTCAAAACCGTATAGATATTCTTATTGCCTCGTTCCGTCCGACCAATAATTACGCCCGAACCAAAGCCACCATCAGGGGCGACGATTCTAACCACAGTTTTTTTAGCGATCGCTGCTACTTGCTTATTAGAAATTGCTCTAGCTTCATAGTTAGCATCAACCTCATGCGGTGAAACTAACACAGTTGTGAATGTCAAGAAAATGGGAATTAGATAACGCTTAAAAATCATTTTACTTATTACTTATTACTTGGACAAACAACACTAGTTCCCGTCGGCTGTCCCTGGCTACGGGCAGCAACGAGGGTGACTTTACCTTTGCCATCAAATACCCAACCCACGGCGGGGGCTGCTAATTTGGCTGGATTGGTCTTTGCACTACTAGCTACTGGCTGAGGGCTGGCAGCACGGGCATCTTGCCAAACGACATCACTAGTTAGAGGATCGTTGGCGTTGGGTGGGAGTCCACCTCGTCCGGTTACGGTTAGTTTATTCTCACGGGTATTTGCACTACAAACTTGAGAGATCTGATTGCTAGCATCAGTGGTTACATTTGGAAGTTCAGTACTGTCTTTGCCAGGATCTATGCCTGGGGTGTCGATGTTGACTGTCCCACTCTGTCCGAAAGTAGAGCTAGCGGTGATGTCATTGTCGTTAGTTTGGCGAGGACGAAATTGGATACCAAACAAACCTTGGGAATTAATATTGACATTACCACCTTTACCTTCGATCGCATTGGCAGTAATATCACTGTTTTCATTGGGAGCGGCGACAATTAATTTTGAATTGATGGTGATGTTTCCCCC
>JANNDQ010000458.1:0-1646 GCA_031387965.1 Chamaesiphon sp. OTE_75_metabat_567 | reverse complement strand
TAGTCGATCCAGCTAGTTTTCACTTCACCCTAGCTGACTTGATCTGGGATAGTGCATACGTGATGGCAACTGAGGCTAATGCTGACTTTGAGAGCAAACTACGCGATCGAATTGAGGACAGTTTCCAGATCTACAACAGCTCACTCGTTGAATCCAAGCCGATTCGGTGGCAAATTATGGGTTTAACCGTCCGCCCTCGTGCCATTGAAGTAAGTTTAGTACCAAAGGATGAATATAGTTACGATCGAATTATTGCCTTCCGACGGGCAATCTATCAAAGTTCGAGCTTAATGTCGCTGGGAATTGAGCAGCAGTATTACTTTACGGCGCATACCACGTTAGCTTACTTTGCTAATGTCGATCGGGAAATCGATCTCGTCCGACTAAGCGATACTTTGCAAGCATATAATATGCATTGGCTCGATCACCCTCAGGAGATTATTCTAGCTCAGGGAGAATTACGGAAGTTTACAGATATGTACACCTACGAACGACAACCAAATTTCCCGATTATTCAACTGTAGTGAATTTATAAACATCACTAAGTCAGAGTAGGGGTAATGTCTTGTCTCGCTCAATCTGGAGGAAACCTCCAGGGCGCGAGCCGCTTCATGAATTACCCCTACTCTGACTTAGTGATCCATTTCCCTAACAAACAACGGATCGATTCGGCGGAAAGTAAGACTGATTCTCCCCTCTAAAACACTGGCTCGCTTAATGGCGTGACTCCAGAACTCTTGAGTCCGCTGGCTCATATATAGAAGTGAGCCATGAGTTAGTAAGTATTGTAATCGCTGAGAGTAGTCACTTGTCGATCGAAATGATAGCTTGCGATCGACACCCAGAGAAATAATGATAATCTGCGTACCAGCTTCCAGATTATCGATTTCATCGGAGTGAAAACCCATTTTATCTCTACCATCGGTGTAGAAATTAATCAAACAACTATTTGGCTCAAACCCTAAAGTTTCCTTCAACCGCACACACAGCGGCAGCAGCAGTGGGTGCATCGGCTGGTATTGATATGTTAATCCAGAATAGTTGTAGGGTAGCCCATAACAAGCTGTCTTCCTGGCACTAATCCGTAAATCCCACTCGATTCGATCGCGTAATTGGTTATATAATTCAGTCGCGGCGGCAGCAGAAAGGTAGTCAGGCTGAATCGTAACTTCTGGCTGAATCATTCAGGTAACTTATACTGAGCAACAATTTTTTTCGCAAACTCTGGTACGTGCTGCTCTAACTTTTCAGGATAATTGCGCTTAGTGAAGAGATAGTTGCGAGTAAAGTGGGAATCGATCGAGAATCGAGCATATTCTAGTCCTTTGGGACCAATTTTATCAATCACTACACCCATAATTTTTGCCACCCACATTGGTAATGTTACTGCTTTATCATAGGCAGGAATACTTTTTTGAACTGCGGCTCGACGATCGCCTTTGGACATCACAGCTTGAGTCTCAATTGCATCATTTACTAAATCTAACATCTGTTGACCGCGATCGTTTCTCACCACGATCCATTGCCAGCCAAATGGTGCGCCCATATAACCGACAACTAAATCAGCGAGGGAATTCACATAGTCAAAACAGCTCAGACAAGAGGGGGCAAATACGTCTTTTAATTCCTTAGTATTTAATCCAAAG
>JANNDQ010000230.1:0-6287 GCA_031387965.1 Chamaesiphon sp. OTE_75_metabat_567 | reverse complement strand
CGATCGGGCTGGACTTGATTTACTGCTGGTAAATAGAACCGAAACTGTGAGCCTGCGCCTACTTGACTGGAAACATCTATGAACCCGTGATGATTTTTAACGATCATTTGGACTGTCGAAAGTCCCAGCCCTGTGCCTTGCCCAATTTCCTTTGTCGTAAAAAACGGTTCAAAAATTCGCTCCAGTAATTCAGGTTCAATCCCCACGCCTGTATCTGCTACAGTAATCGCGATATATGCCCCACCTGCGGCATTGGGATGTAATTTTGGATATTCGTCAGTTAAGACGATATTCTCTGCCATAATCGTCAATTCGCCCCCGTCTGGCATCGCATCGCGGGCGTTGACACACAAGTTGACCAGAACTTGATGGAGTTGGGTACTATCAGCCGCTAGTGTCCACAGCTGACTATTCTCGATCTGCAAGCTAATTTCGATCGATTTGGGGAAAGTTTGTCGGGTAATTTGCACCACTTCAGCGAGGAGATGTCGGGGTTGCAGGATGGTATGTTCGCCACTACCGCCTCTGGCAAAAGTGAGAATTTGGGCAACTAATTCTCGCCCCCGCTTGGAGTTTTCGGATAGAGTACCGAGTAATTTTTGGGTGCGCTCGTCGAGATTTTTTAGTCGTAGTGGCAGTAGATCAGTGATCGCGACGATCGGAGTGAGAATATTATTGAGATCGTGGGCGATGCCACTTGCCAGCGTCCCCAAATTTTCCAGCCGTTGCGCCCGTAAAAATTGACGTTCGAGCAGTTTGTATTGAGTAATCTCCGTATCGATCATTAAAATTGATTGGGGTGCGCCATTACTAGCGACAATCAGGTGCCAATGACTGGCAACAGTGACACTTTTGCCTGCTTTAGTGAGCAGCTGCATTTCCCCCACCCATTCTCCTCGATCGAGTGTCTGGGCGATCGCAGTTTGGTAATGTGGATCGTCGAGATGATACAAAAAATCGGCAATCTGTCTGCCAATTACACTCGCACCCAACCAGCCATAGATCCCCTCAGCACTGCGATTCCAGTACTTGATCTGTCCCTGGATTGATCGCACCACAATCGCATCGGTAACTAAATCGAGTAGGATCGATCGCTCACAGCAAAGGTAATGTAATTCTTCAATCCGATCTGGCGCAACTTGCGCATCGTTGACAACTGCCGATGGACTTCTAATTTCCATGCGTGTTTGGGATGTCAACACCCCCCTCTTGCTTTTGCTGACTCCTCTAGCATAGCTCTAGATTTGGTTTATCGCTGTAAAGTATTAAACAAATATTAAATAAATTGTTGTTTTAATATTTCTATGCTAGGTGCTTCCACGCCCCAACTCCCCACGTTCTATTATATAGAGGGTAGGTTGGGTTGAGCCTCGTTGGTGTAGCCTTTCGCCTCGAAATAACCCAACATTTCTAGCGTGTTAGTGAATGAAGGTTCTACTATAATCTAGTAATCCAGATTCTAGATTGCACAACCCAATGGTATCGATCTCCGCCACCTATCCTACTAGTCGCCAGTATTTACCCGCAGCTGATCCTGATGCGTCTCCTAATCAGCAAATTCTGCCACTAACTGCCAAAATTAATGATCGAGACTGCCTGGAAGTTGGGGGGTGTGATGTCACAGCATTAGTTCAGCAATTTGGTTCGCCGCTGTATATCCTCGATGAGAAGTCGATACGGATTGCGTGTAGACAATATCGAGATGGGTGGCAAAAATACTATCCAGGTGAGTCCCTGGTGATCTATGCTTCTAAAGCGTGGAATTGTTTAGCTGTATGTGCGATCGCCGGCAGTGAAGATTTAGGGATTGATGTGGTGTCCGGTGGTGAAATTCTCACGGCGATTAAGGCTGGAGTGAGTACTGCTAAAATCTACTTTCACGGCAATAATAAATCAGTCGCCGAACTTGAACTTGCGATCGCCAACAACTGTAGAATCGTTGCAGATAATTGGCTCGAACTCGAACATATTGCCAGGATTGCTGAGGCGATGGGCAAAAATGTCCCCGTGATGATTCGACTCACCCCAGGCATCGAATGTCATACCCACGAATACATCCGCACCGGACATCTCGATAGCAAATTTGGCTTCGATCCCAATCAACTTGAGCAAGTCTTTGCTTGGCTGAGTAAACAGTCAGATATTACCTGTTTGGGCGTTCATGCCCATATTGGTTCGCAGATTTTTGAACAGCAGCCACACCAAGATTTAGCTGGGGTGATGGTGGAATGGTACAAGCTGGCACTCAGTCATGGCTTGCCGATTAGTGAAATTAACGTCGGCGGTGGCTTGGGGATTAAATACACCGAAGCCGACGATCCCCAAAGTATTGACGAGTGGATTAAAAACGTCGCTACTGCCCTCAAAATCGCCTGTGACGCACATGGAGTCGCTTATCCCCGTATAATCTCAGAACCTGGACGATCGTTGATTGGGAGCAGTTGTGTGACAGCATACACGATCGGCGGTAATAAAACCGTACCGGGAATTCGGACATATCTAAGCATCGACGGTGGGATGTCTGACAATCCTCGTCCAATCACTTATCAATCAACATATCGAGCAATGATTGCTAACAAGATGTCCGCCCCGATCACTGAAACGGTGACGATCGCCGGAAAGCACTGCGAGTCTGGTGATATCTTAATTAAAGATGCCCAAATTGCGGCTGCTGTACCTGGCGATATCCTGGTTGTCCCCGCAACTGGCGCATACAACTACAGCATGTCATCTAACTATAATCGAATCACTCGTCCTGCGGCTGTATTGGTAAATAATGGTGAAGCAAATATCATCATTGAACGGGAAACTTATGATGACTTGTTACGATTTGACAGGCTACCAGCAAGATTAAGTAAATCAGTTGAAAGTTGAAAGTTGGGTGTGTTGGGTTTCATTCTTCAACCCAACCTACAGATCTTCAACTATCCACCATTCTAGAAAATCGTAGGTTGGGTTGCGCGCAGCACTAGCGCAGCATCTCCGTCAGGGGATAACCCAACAAACACACCAACATCCTAGAGATGTTGGGTTTCTATAAACCGTCAACTCTTCGTAAATGTATAGCTCACTCAAGTTACAAGCCCCAGATTGGTCAGATCAAATCGATAGAGTCAAGCAGAGATTCGATCGAGAATTCAAGCAAGAAGCTTTCGATCTACCTGCTGAAGTAGAAGCAATGCCAATTTTTAGAGATTGGATTAGTCACAATTTGACCCCAAAAATCACCTCCCCATTTTGGGAATTGGCAGAGTTTAAAAAGAATCAACGTTGCTTAGATATTGGTTGTGGCGTGAGCTTTTTGATCTACGATTGGCGGGTATGGGAGACATATTTTTATGGACAAGAAGTTAGTACTGTCGCCCGAAATGCACTCAACTCTCGCGGATCGCAATTGAATTCTAAACTATTTAAAGGGGTGCAATCCGGTGCTGCTCACCAGTTACAATATGAAGAGGATACATTCGATCGGGTAGTTTCGACTGGGTTTAGTTGTTACTATCCACCTGAATACTGGGGGTTAGTGCTTCAGCAAGTAAAACGAGTCTTGAAACCAGACGGCATGTTTATTTTTGATGCGATCGATCCAACTGCTCAAATTGCTGAAAATTGGGCAATTTTAGAGATGTATTTAGGTGCGGAGGTGTTCTTATCTCCGCTAGTTCAGTTTACTGAATTAGTTAAAGAAGTTGGTGGTCGAGTTACCGCAACCAAAGCCGGAGAATTATTTCAGATGTATCAAGTTAAATTCTAATTTTGATGAGGATTAAAACTTAACTTTACTATATAACCACTTAGCAATTAGCTGAGGACAATTTTTCATAAACCACCGCCAAGCATATCGCTTGGCTAGCGGTTTCGATTTTCTGGCGGCAAATTTAGCGATTGCATTCAGCGGACGAAATCGCACCTTCTTATTAATTAAATTAACATGCCCAATATCATACAAGCAACCAATAATTAATTTAATCGTCGCTTCTTCTCTGGCGATTAAACTTGTGAGCAAAATCAACACCTCTTGGATTCGCTCCGCTTCGATCTGACTTAGGGCTGATGTTGCGGGTGTACTGATAACTGGTTGACTGGATACTGAAATAATTTTATTCACAATCGGCTGTTGATTTATGAGGATAGGGATCGACTAGTTATCAAGCAAAGTTACCTCAAAGTATAATGTTTGCCGGATCGAACCAAGTGGTGTAAAACTAGGATGTGCAATTATTTTCACCCTCAGGACTCCCAAATTAAAAGAATCATGTCGATCTAGTAATATAGAGACGCTTGATGGGAAAGATAAGAATTAGTCAGAGTTGGATGTTTCGATCCCCCGCTTCCCTTGGTAATTGACGACAGATAGAAAAATGACGATGAATAAAAAAAAATATTCCGGTAGTATGCTTACCTATTTTAGTCGAGGTGTTAAGTTAATTGGCGATCGACTGATGGCAGCAATCCTACTCCTACTATTTTCACCGATCTTAGTAGTTGTCGCAATTCTCGTCCGAGTACGGATGGGTAGTCCCATTGTCTTTGCCCAAGCACGTCCTGGTAAAAATGGTCGAATATTCACAGTGTATAAGTTTCGCACCATGACTGGAGATTGTGACGCTGCTGGAAATCTCCTCTCTGATGAGCAACGGTTAATTCCCCTAGGGCAATTTCTTCGCAAGGCTAGTTTGGACGAACTCCCCCAACTCATGAATGTCTTGAAGGGCGACATGAGTTTTGTCGGGCCGCGCCCACTATTGGTAAAATATCTGGAGCGATACAGTTCTGAACAAGCCCGTCGTCATGATGTTCAGCCAGGGATTACTGGCTGGGCGCAAATCAATGGACGTAACGCTCTTTCCTGGGATGAAAAATTCCGGCTCGATCTTTGGTATGTAGACAACTGGAGCTTATGGTTAGACTTCAAGATCTTGCTGTTGACAGTCAAAAAGGTGTTTAAACGTGAAGGTATCAGTCAGAGCGAGAAAGTAGTCACGATGACTGAATTTATGGGGAACGATCGCTTGGCGGAGCAGCGGGAACTAAAGTAAGCTGATATTTATATACAGCAACAGCGTGTCCAAATGTCCGAAAGTAATTAGGATCTTGGGGTGAGAGATAGATTGCTGAAATCTGAGTTGCGGTAATATTTGGAGTGGGAGTCGATGAAAGTTGATAACTAGTTGCTGTTTCGACAGTATTTAGATAAATTGTCGAACTAGTCCGAAATATTTGCTGGGAAAGTTCGGTGGCAATAAACTGATTTGAACTAGGACGCTCCAAATCAAATCCAGTCACAAATGTCTCTAGCTGGCGATCTTCGGTCAGCTGAGTAATTTGTTTAGTGGGATTTTGAGGATCTATCTTTACTGAGGTGACATTAGCAGCCCCCAGATAAGCGGTAGCAATATTTAAACCATTAAATGCCCGATCTGCCACGATTTTTGGTGTGGGTGAGCTGGATTTTAATTGGGGGAGATTGAGCGGTAAAAATTTGTTGGATTGAGTGGAATTATTCGGTACAAATTGGACTGTAAACTGGACTGGCTGATTGATATATTTACGATTATTTTCAAATCCAGGTGTGACAATCTCTGGTGCTAGCGGAGCAGTTTGCTCCAGTAGGGTGCTCGTTGCGATCCAGCGTCCCCGAAACCACTCAGGGTAGGTCAATTCGCCCTCGTGCTGGCTCACTTGTGTCTGCTCCCATAGTGGATATGCCGCGATTTTCTCAGCTAACGGGCTGGCAATGACGTTCTGAGCCGTAGTCAGGTAGATCGCGATCGCTCCAACACAAGTTAAAATCTTAGCAACTAGACTGTGCATCTATACATTTTCCTCCCTCGATAGCTTATCTCAAAACCTAAAGCCCAAAGCCTTGCTTGGTGAAACACATGCGGAGGGAACCTCCGCGTGATTTCATCCGCAAAGCCTAAAGCCTAATTGATTAAGTCTTGTAAATCAACTGCGCGATCCCCAGCCAAAACTCGATCAAAGTATGTGTTCGAGTAGAAAAGTAAGTAAAGTAAGTGATAAGGTCGCAGAGCATCAGTCAAAACTCGATGCTCTATTCGCGCAGCGTGTTATTACAGACAACGATATCAATCGACACGCACCTAAAGTACTCCATGAAGTCATAACTCATCTATGCCGCATCCTCTCCACGTCGCCTTTATCTGGCATCAGCATCAGCCTCTGTACAAGTACCGCGATGGTAAGTACCGACTACCGTGGGTGCGTTTGCATGGAACGAAAGATTATCTCGATCTAATCTTACTGCTGGAAAAATATCCTAAACT
>JANNDQ010000226.1:0-1938 GCA_031387965.1 Chamaesiphon sp. OTE_75_metabat_567 | reverse complement strand
CCAGCATAACGAACAACAGCGAATTCCTGAACTAATTAGTCAATTGCAATCAGGTAAATCGAACGCACTCGTCACCGATGCGGGGATGCCAGGAATTTCTGATCCTGGCTATTTGATTGTTGCTGCTTGCGTTGCTGCCGGGATTCGGGTGATTCCGATTCCTGGGGTAACGGCAGTAATTACGGCTGTCAGTGCCTCAGGATTGCCGAGTGATAGGTTTGGATTTGAAGGCTTCTTACCAGCAAAAGGACAGGAGCGCAAACAGCGATTAGAGGCTGTCTCTGGTGATGATCGAACGCTCGTATTTTATGAATCTCCTCACCGTTTGCGCCAAACCTTGGCAGATTTTGGCACAACATTTGGGCTAGATCGACAGCTAGTAATTGGCAGAGAATTAACTAAATTACATGAAGAATTTTGGCGCGGAAATGTGGGTGAAGCGATCGAACATTACACCCAAATCGAACCTCAAGGAGAATACGCGATCGTCCTTGCTGGTGCCCCTGTCAGTCACCCAACCCTTTCCGACGAAGCGATCAATCGCGCCTTAATTGAACTAATGCTTAACGATACATCCCGCTCTCAAGCCAGTCGGATCGTCGCCGAACAAATCTCCCAATCCCGCCGATATGTCTATCAATTAGCGCTGGCGATCGATCTTGATGCTGCTAAAAGTGAGTTAATTGAGCAACAAATACCAGCGTCCACCATATAGTTTTACTTGTCCTTTATTCTCATAGCCGATCGCAATCGAGTCATTAAACTGCTGCCGAATACCAGATCGATCGACATAGAAGCCGCGTATTTCAGCATTCCATAATATTGGTTTGGGCTTGTTGTAAATAACTTGATAATCTTGAATTCTGTGCCCGCCAAATTTATTAATCTTAGCTTTAAGCTTGCTGTCAACTGGGAAATTCTCTGGTAATAGTTGCAGCATTAAACTCTCATCTTTATTTTCCAGTGCGTGTAGATACTGCTCAACGACTCGATCTGGTGAACCTGCACCATTTTTGTCCGTAGTACAAGCAGGTAATAGAGATATGCTGGTAATAACTAGCCCCAACTGCAAGTGTCTTAAAAGTTTAAGAGATAATTCTTTTGCTTGGATATTCATCTTATTCCCTTAGAGGGTGTTTGAAAAGTATAGATTAATCCCCCCAGCCCCCTTAAAAAGGGGGAGAAAGAGTCTTAGTCCCCCTTTTTAAGGGGGATTTAGGGGGATTTAGGGGGATTTATAGCCGACGATCGTAACAAATAAAACTTTTCAAACAGCCTCTTAAAACAACCTGAATTAGCCTAAATCATCTACTTAATTTGTGAGCTTGTTTCAATATTTTTACTTCAGCACTAGTTAAATCTCGCCACGATCCTAATGATAAACCCTCCAGGGAGACTGAGCCGATCGAATACCTAACTAATCTCAAAGTGGGAAACCCCACTGCTGCTGTCATCCGCCGCACCTGACGATTCTTACCTTCGGTTAAAGTTAACTCAATCCAAGCAGTAGGAATGTTCTGGCGATCGCGAATTGGTGGATCTCGCGCTGGTAGCTGGGGTTCGACTGATAATAACTTTACCAGAGCGGGTTTAGTCTGATAATTCTGAATCTCTACTCCGGCAGCCAGCCGCTCTAACGCTAGATCATCAGGAATCCGCTCTACCTGTACCCAATAGGTGCGCGGGTGCCCATACTTGGGGTCGCTCAGTCGATGCTGCAATCTCCCATCATCTGTCAACAATACCAAGCCCTCACTATCCCAATCCAATCTTCCCACAGGATAGACATCAGGAACCGGAATGTAGTCTTTTAGGGTCTGTCTACCGCCATCATCGGTAAATTGGCTCAGGACTCCATAGGGCTTGTAAAAGAGGATGTAACGCAAGGTAGGCTTTAGGCTTTAGGTATTAGGCTTTAGGTATTAGGCTTTAGGTATT
>JANNDQ010000391.1:0-2110 GCA_031387965.1 Chamaesiphon sp. OTE_75_metabat_567 | reverse complement strand
TTTAAACTGTAATAATCGATCTAGGAAAAAGCATAGTTTGAATACTTACGCATCGAAGGATGATGAAACCCAACGACAATTTCGTCTTTAGAAATTCCCATCTCTTCTAGATCTTCATCTACTTCAAGATCAGTATTATTTTCTTGAAGCCAGATTTTCCCATTTTTGATATCAAAGTGAAAAATACAGTCATGAATCCGACGCGATTTTTGCCAACCAATATCTAATAAAAGATAGTGGTCATTTTCAGTATCAAAAATTAATTCAACTTCCACTTCAGAATTATTTTGCATCGAGTCAGCATATTTCAGTAAGAATGCTTTAATACTCTCTCGATAGTGTGCTAATTTATCCATGAATGTTCTCTTGCTCCACTTGCTTGATCGACTCTAAACTGGAACCATACTCGGTAATGATCGATCAAAGCACAACACCATCAATTGATTTGGACGTAATCCTACCGACTCATAAGTACGTCCCTCTCGATCACTAAATTCTACTTCAAATGCCTGACCAGATGCTAATATCTCTACAACGGTACCAACTTGACCTTGTGACATATTATATTCAGGCAGATCTACAGTCAATGCGACCACATCTAAAAGATTAATGCTCATGATATTATTCACTTTCATATCTCTAATATAAAGCTTAAATCATTGACTGATTTTAAATCTTAGCTATGGTGGGTGATACTCGATCAAGTGGAGATCGTTAAATCGATGATAGAGCCGTTGTCTGAGCTAGAATTAAGCAAAGTAAGAAATAATTCTGGTAGAGGCTCGATGCTAAATATCTCACTACCCAACCAAATTATCGGTTTTATCGAGCGACAAGCGATCTCCGATGGCTTTAGTACACCTAGCGAGTACGTCTTTCATCTCATTCTCCGAGAGCAAGAACGACTCGGACAGCAAGAACAGGTAGAATCACTGCTCATCGAAGGATTGGATAGTGGTAAATCTGTAGAAGTAACAGAAGATTGGTGGAATGCCAAACGTGCTGCTCTCGATCTGCTTCATTGATCGTAACCATGACTAAAAAGATTGTGATTACACCAAAGGCAAGTCAAGACTTAGACGACTGTTTTGCCTATATTTACCAAGATAATCCTGAAATTGCGCTCCAGTTCTTTGATTCAACTCGAATCACGATTGCTCAAATTGCCAGAATGCCTGGGATTGGGAGTATTTTTGTCACAGATAACAACCGATTGCAAAATTTACGGAAATGGTCAGTCAAAGATTTTCGGAAATACTTAATTTTTTATATCAATTGTGATGAAGTCGTCGAAATCGTAAGAATTCTATATGCAACGAGAGATATAAACAGCATTTTAGACACTTAGATGCAATCCTAGTTAAGGGTGTAGGGTTTCAATCTTCAACCCAACCTACAGATCTAGACTCGATCTTGTTATCTTCGATTGTTAATCACGATGCTCCAATGAGAGAAGCTTTGCCAACGAGATTAATATTTTGAACATTATAAAGTCTACAAAAACTTCGCCATTCGATCGACTGCCAGCTGCAATTTGGCAGGCTCATGTACTAAGGCAAACCGGACATAACCTTCTCCACACTTCCCAAAACCCACTCCAGGTGAAGCAGCGACACCAGTTTGACAGACTAATTCTGTACAAAAGTCGATCGAATCAGCCGCCCATTTTGGTGGTAACTTCGCCCAGATGTACATGGTTGCGTCAGGTGTCGGAACATCCCAACCAATTTGATTGAGGGCTTGAACAAAGGTATCGCGCCGCTGTTTGAAAGTGTCAACTGTATTGTGAACGCAGGTTTGTTCACCATTGAGCGCGGCGACTGCACCATGCAAGATTCCCAGATATTGATTAAAATCGACGACTGCTTTAACTTGGCGTAAAGCTTGAATTAATTCCCGATTACCGATCGCATAGCCGATTCTAAAGCCACCCATATTGTACGATTTAGACATCGTAAAAAACTCGATCGAATTACTCGCCCATTGCGGCGGCAACTTTGCCCAGATATACATGGTTGCTTCAGGTGTGGGAACATCCCACCCAATCTGATTTAGGGCTTGCACAAAAGTATCGCGCCGCTGTTTGAAAGTGTCAACTGTATTGTGAACG
>JANNDQ010000348.1:0-2312 GCA_031387965.1 Chamaesiphon sp. OTE_75_metabat_567 | reverse complement strand
GACAGAACGCCTCGAAAGCCTAGGGACATTAACCAGTGGTATCGCCCACGATCTGAACAACGTGTTGACCCCGATTATGGGGATCGTCCAACTGCTACCCATCAAACTCCCCAACATCGATCCATCGACGCGGCGGTTACTGCAAATTCTCCATGACAGCACCCACAGGGGAGCCGATCTCGTCAAGCAAATTCTCTCCTTTACCCGTGGGATCGAAAGCAAGCCGATCCATACCCAAGTCAGTCAGTTACTAGCCGAAATTCAAACAATTATCCAACAGGCATTTCCCCAAAATATCGACCTATCGATCGCCATTAAAGCAGATTTATCGCCGATTATGGCTGATGCCACGATGTTGCATCAAGTCTTTATGAACCTCTGCGTTAATGCCCGCGATGCCATGCCCGATGGCGGCAGACTGTCCATTACAGCCGAAAATATCTCAATCGATGAAAATTACACTGGGATACATTTAGATGCCCACACAGGGGCTTATGTGCTGGTGACGATCGCTGATACGGGGATGGGGATACCGCCCAATCTTCTCGATCGAATTTTCGATCCCTTTTTTACGACAAAGGACATCGGCAAGGGTACGGGGTTAGGATTGGCAACAGCTAACGGGATTGTCAAAAGTCATCATGGCTTTATCGACGTTGTGAGTGAAGTTGACAAGGGCGCTCAGTTTAAAGTTTACTTACCAGCAACAGATTCTTGCGCAGCAGCCTCGATCATCAATTCCGAACCCCCATTGGGAGATGGCGAACTAATTTTGGTAGTCGATGATGAAGTCCCCATCCAAGAGATTGCCAAGGCAACCTTGGAAATACATGGTTATCAAGTAATTACGGCTAGCGATGGCATTGAGGCGATCTCGCTGTATGCCCAGCACAAGCAGGAAATCGGTGTCGTCTTGATGGATATGATGATGCCCTCCTTGGATTCTGTCACTCTGATTCGCACTCTCTCCAAACTCAATCCTCAAGTCCAGATTATTGCCATGAGTGGATTGGCAACCAATGAGGCAGTAAAGAAAACGATGAGTGAGGGCGTGAAAGCATTTTTGGCGAAACCCTTCACTGCGCTGGAATTGTTGAATCTTGTAGCTGCCACAGCCACTCATCGCTGAAGTTACGACTCTAAATTATTTCCACAACTAGCACAGAATCGATCGGTTGGTTTCACTGGAGTACCACATTGGCTACAAAATCGCTGTCGATTGGCTGTGGCACCCATATTTAATTCCATATTGCCCATCCGCATCACCATTGGTCTCATGCTCATCTGCATATTCCCCATTTGCATCGGTGGCATTGGTTTCAGCGGTGACATCGGTTCGACACCAGATGTGAAAGTCGAAGTAGAACTCGCGCTCGTAGTAGATTGATGTTCGTCACTATGACTACTCTGCATCTGAATACTATTACCCTGAATCTGGATTAAAGATTCTCCCGTTGATGTCGTGACTTTCAGGATCGCCCCCGTTGGAGTTATCGACATTTCGGGTGGTACGATCCAGACTCCTGTGGTGAAACTATTACTCGTGCGTTGTTGCTGTCCTGCAATAGTATGGAAGATTGTCACAACAGTTTGTACGCCTTGATTGTCTAAAGAGATCTGATGCCCAGTACTTAATTCCCATTGATATATCATAAGCTACTCGTAAAGGTGCAGATATTCTAATTGTAGATCCAGATTTTCTACTTTTTGGTCAAGTCAAATGCGATCGATTTTCCCATAGTCTTTAGTTAAATCTCACCTGTCCTGCTCCAGACAAAAATAGCCCCACTACCAATTTCTGTATGTCCTGTGGGGCAAAGATCCTAGTCAAAGATCGTTATCGTGCGCTGAAGTTATTGGGACAAGGTGGGTTTGGTAAAACCTTCAAAGCAGTGGATGAAGACCAACCCCGTAAGCCGTTGTGTGTCATCAAACAGTTTGCCTTTAGCAATAATCATCCCGAAACCAGACAAATTGCGCTCAAGCTGTTCTACGAGGAGGCACAACATTTAGAGGCATTGGGCAAACACGACCAGATTCCCGAACTCCTTGCCTACTTTGATGTCGAGGGTCAACCCTATCTGGTGCAACAGTTTATCGATGGGCAAGATTTGGAGCAGGAATTAGCCACCGCAGGCACTTTTAACCAAGCCAAGATCCTCGAATTACTGGAGTCGTTATTACCAGTTTTAGATTTCTTACACCATCAGTCACCACCAGTTATTCATCGCGATATCAAACCAGCCAATATCATTCGGCGGCGCAGTGATAGTGGTTTGGTATTGGTCGATTTTGGTGCAGCAAAACTGGCG
>JANNDQ010000312.1:0-3381 GCA_031387965.1 Chamaesiphon sp. OTE_75_metabat_567 | reverse complement strand
TCACGGACAAAATTCCGACGGTGAAGTTGTCCTTCAGGAACTCCAGTTCTCGAATGGAGCCATCGCCACCGTTGAACTTGCCCTTTCCGCCGGAGCCCCTGTTGATGGAGAACTCCCGAAGCAGCACGGGGTAGCGCCTTTCCAAGATTTCGGCATTCCCGGCATTAGCAATGAGGCACCCCCCGGAAGCGTTCCCGGTTTTTTGATTGCTGACATGGTTAATAATATTTTTTTACAAAGGTCCAGAAATACCTTGCTTGCGGATCATGATGAAGTGTAACAGCATGAACACAGCAATAAACCAAGGCAATACGAAGGTATGTAAGCTGTAGTAACGAGTCAAAGTTGCTTGACCGACGCTAGAACCACCACGGAGGAGGTCAGCCATTGCTACGCCAACGACAGGAATCGCTTCGGGTACACCCGATACGATTTTAACTGCCCAGTAGCCGATTTGGTCCCAAGGAAGGGAATAACCAGTCACACCGAAACTTACAGTTAGGACAGCGAGGATAACTCCAGTGATCCAGGTAAGTTCACGGGGATTCTTGAATCCACCAGTTAAGTACACTCGGAAAGTGTGGAGAATCATCATCAGTACCATCATACTGGCGCTCCAGCGATGGATCGATCGAATCAACCAACCGAAGTTAACTTCGTTCATAATCTTCTCGACCGATGTGAAAGCATCAGCTACAGTCGGCGAGTAGTAGAACGTCATTGCGAAGCCAGTGGCAAATTGAATCACAAAGCAGACGAGTGTGATTCCACCAAGGCAGTAGAAGATATTAACATGGGGTGGAACGTACTTACTAGCAATATCGTCTGAGATTGCTTGGATTTCTAAGCGTTCGTTAAACCACTGAAAGGTTTTACTATTTGTAACTTGCTTGGTAAACATTGACGGGTGCCGTGCTTCTCTCTAATGTCGTATTGTAAATTATAACGTCAGTAGGATGGTGATCCCATGAGTCAAGATGATGGCTTAGGCGAAATGTGCGATTCGGTCAAATAGCAATGTCACAAACAGAGCCACTTCTAACAAATATTCCCAAAATTGGTTAATTTAGTAATATTCGGCTGACCGTCTCTCATTTATACCTATACAAAATTTAACACACCTCGAAAGGAGAGTGGTATCGATCGTGAAAGCTAATTTTTGGTTTGGTTGGGTTTTTAGTCTGCAAGTGGCTCTGTTTTGGTGCTGGGGAATAGCTCCAGCCCATGCTTTTACATCGGAACAGCAATTGGTATTACAAGCATGGCGGACAGTAAATCAGGCTTATTATGATGACAGCTTCAATCATCAAAATTGGTGGCTGACACGAGATAAGACGATGAAGCAGCAATTTCCAGATGAGGAAGCTGCCTATCAAGCGATTACCAAAATGATCGCCACTCTGGATGAACCTTTTACCCGACTATTACGCCCTGAGCAATACCGCAGTCTCAAGGTGAACACGGCTGGAGAACTCTCAGGAGTAGGCTTACAAATCGGCGTAAAGGCTGATAGTAAGTCGATCGAGGTGATTGCACCGATCTCCGGCTCTCCAGCGGCTAAAGCGGGGATTTTGGCTCACGATACGATCGTCGAAATCGATGCTGTCCCAACTTCTGAATTGACCCTCGATACCGCTGCCGTCAAAATGCGTGGTGCAACTGGCACAAATGTCAGTTTGCTGATCCAAACAGCCGACAAGCCACCGCGCGAGGTGATCTTAATTCGCCAAAAAATTGAACTCAATCCCGTTACTGCCGAACTCCATATCGAAGATGGTCAAAAAATTGGCTATCTGCGACTGGCGCAATTCAGTGCGAAAGCGGCTGAAGAATTAGGGCAAAATATTACTAAATTCCAGCAGCAAGGCGTGAAGGGTTATGTGCTAGATCTGCGCAATAATCCGGGTGGGTTGGTGCAAGCTGGGGTCGAGATCGCCCGTCAATGGTTGAATAAGGGCACGATCGTCTATACTGTCGATCGACGTGGTGCGATCGATTCGATCGAGTCTACAGGTACAGCGCTGACTGATGCCCCACTGGTTGTCCTAGTCAATGAAGGTACTGCGAGTGCCAGTGAAATTCTGGCTGGAGCTTTGCAAGACAATGGACGCGCTAAACTGATTGGTACTAAGACATTTGGAAAAGGTCTAATTCAATCCCTATTTGACTTAACCAACGGTAGCGGTTTAGCTGTTACTGTCGCTAAATATGAAACCCCCAATCACCATGATATCCACAAATTAGGCATCACACCCGATCGAGTCGTTCCTACTCCATCAATTTCGCTAGAGTCCGCAGCAACGGCTGAGGATACGCAGTATTTGGCAGCAGTGAAGGAGTTAGCAGTTAGGCTTTAGGCTTTAGGCTTTAGGGTAGCTCTAAATAAGTAGCTAGGCGTAATTAAACATAAGATATCGCGTAGGATGGGCACTGCCCACGAGTTAGATCATCGCCACTTTTAATCAATCCTTATGGATGGTTTTTTAGTTGTTTTCGCTCATTCACATTTACCAAACGATAAATAATCAATTAATAACTTTATTATGATGGATGCAAAAACTCTTCAAGAACGAATTGCTCAAGTTGAATCCAAACGAGCATTGCTGCTGAAATTTCAAGCAGATCCCACCCTTGGAACCCTATCGTTAGATATCGATCAAGCATTACTTGAAATGAACGATTTGATGGCAGAATTTAAGAATACATTCCCATCTGGAACTGTTGAACCAGCGATCGATCTTGAATAGGCGATTTGTTGAGACAGCGCGACAATGTTAACTGTTAGAATAGATTACGAGGAAATTAATTCTGGCTTGGTTTGCAGCCAGTGAACCTAATTGAGTATGACTACACTCCTTGTTCAGTCTCCCAAGCTTCCACCTGTAATTACCTGGGAAAAACTCCCAGCAGATTTTGTATTACCCGACGAACCAGTGGAAAGCAATCTTCAACCTCTCCTCGCTGCTGCTCTACGAGAATCGCTGGAGTTAGCTGGCTTAATTATTGAATCCGTACTAATTGCCACCAATTTCGGGATCTGTGCCACTGTCGATCGCAAAACTGTCGTTAAGGCTCCAGATTGGGTATATTTACCTGCGGTACAACCTTTCCCAGAAGGTGAAACTCGCCGCAGCTACACGCCCTGTAATGAGGGCGATTGTCCCAGCATCGTGATGGAGTTTATTTCGGCTACAGATGGAGGCGAATACTCATTCAATCCTCACTATCCATACGGGAAGTGGTACTTTTACGAACAGATTTTAAAAGTTCCCACATACGCGATCTTTCATCCCCAGCTCAGAGTGTTAGAAGTCTACCATTTAGTAGACGGTAAGTATGAGTTAGCATCACCCGAGCGAAATCAACTGTTTTGGATTGAAT
>JANNDQ010000304.1:0-2300 GCA_031387965.1 Chamaesiphon sp. OTE_75_metabat_567 | reverse complement strand
CTCGATGACGACCAAATCGAAGCAGGCTATGTCCTAACTTGCGTTGCTTATCCTAAGTCCAACTGCACAATCATGACTCACCAAGAAGAACAACTCTACTAAGCCTAGAATCTAGCTTTGGCAATGAAACAATTTAGGAGCAGCAAATTAGACTAATTTGCTGCTCCTGTCTTTTGAGAAGTTGGCATTCTAGACAACCACGGTACCATTAACACCTAAATCACCACTAAGATAGTTCTATTAACACTGGGATTGTTAGGTTTTCTCCTAGGGGAGAGGCTCCGCCAACGCGTGCTTCAGCCCAACCTACAGCTTCTGAACCATGATTTGTCGGATCGATCGATACACTATGATTTTTTAACAGCGACCATCATAGTTCATCACTAAATCATTCTAATCATAGTTCAGGCACTATACTGAGAAAGAAGATATCAACATAAAGTTGAAAAGAGCAATCCATGCTGAAATCTCTAAAAATCAAGAATTTCCGCTGCTTTGAAGAATTCGATCTACCACAATTTGGTCGAGTAAATCTATTAGTAGGTAAAAACAATAGTGGTAAAACATCTGTCTTAGAAGCAGTTCATATTTTAGAGTCTCTTTCTCTTATGCCTTTCCGTGAAGCAATTGAAAGAAGAGGTGAACATTCTAACAGTACTAAAGAAAATAAAGATATTTATGGAATTAGACATTTGTATTCTGGACATCATTTCTCTCCGAATAAAAATATTTGCATCTCCGGTGAAGTGAATGATGGATACAACTCATTTGAATTATCATTTGTTGACAGTTTAGATAATGAAGGAAAGGTGGAAATCTTGAAAAATCTTGAATCGGATTTTTTAAAAAACCGTCTTGAATTTAAGTGGTATTCCGCTGAAAATATTCTCAGACTCGGATACGCTATTCATTTTAGTAAAAATATTCCCACCGATCTGTCAACATTCGATAAGTCGATCGATTCAACTGATAACAGAAGTATGTTTATTGCTCTTCCGTCAATGAAGATTATTCGCACGGTGGAGCTATTTAATCAGATTGTAATAACGCCATTAGAAGAAATACTTTATGAAGCACTGAGATTCATTGAGCCTAAAATAGAAAGGATTGCACCAACCACAATTCAAGGATCTGGAAAAGAACAACATGGAGGATTTGTAGTAGCAATTGATGGAAAAAGAGTTCCGATTGGTAGCATGGGAGATGGAATTTGGCGAATGCTAGAGATCACCCTAGCAATGGTCAATATTCCAGGTGGAACTCTATTAATTGATGAAATAGATACAGGATTACATTTCAGTGTGATGATCGACCTGTGGAAGCTAATTTGCAAAACTGCTGAAAAACTAGATATTCAAGTATTCGCCACCACTCATAATAGTGACTGCTGGAAAAGCCTAGCAGAAGTTGCTAATTCTGATGACATTGCTAGCGATGATATCACGATCCACCGAATTGAGCGTGGAAAAAAGCAGAGTATTGTTTTCAACGAACAGGAAATGGCGATCGCAGCAGAACGTGATATTGAGGTACGCTAAACTAATGGCAATTCACAAAAATGTGCTGTTAGTTGAAGGGCAAGATGAGCTAAGAACTATCCCCGAACTGATAGAGATTAATGGGATCGATTGGGGCATTCGTAAAAATCCAGTAGTTTTGTTGAGAGACTGCGAAGGCTGCGAAAATATCATCAATAAAGATGTCATTGCTGTAGAACTAAAAGCAGATGGCATCGAAGCTTTAGGAATACTGCTTGATGCTGATGAACAGCCACAAGATCGCTGGATTGCGATTAGAAATGCTTGTCTCAATAGTAAGGCAGTATCTAATATTCCTGATGAATTGCCGGAAGAAGGGTTAATTATTAAAGCTGATAATGGTGTCCGAATTGGTATCTGGATCATGCCTGATAATAAGCTGCCAGGAATGTTAGAGACATTTTTAGGCTACTTGCTACCAACGGATAATTCTTTGCTGTGGGAATTTGCAGAATCAACTATTAATTTTGCGAAAGAACGAGGTGCGCCATTTACAGAATATCATCGGGAGAAAGCTCGAATCTATAGTTGGCTAGCATGGCAAAAGCCCCCAGGCAGACAACTTCATCAGGCTATCAAAGAGAGAATTTTAGATCCCCAGCATCCTGAAGCGCAGATGTTTGTAAATTGGTTTCGAGAATTGTATCAATTGTAGATCGTCTATGACTTCTTTTCTTTAGGTGGCGATCGATCGTCAGCATCAGGAACTACTCTGGTTAACAATACCGAAGTTTGTAATAGTAATATTTTGTAGGGTGGGCA
>JANNDQ010000208.1:0-4665 GCA_031387965.1 Chamaesiphon sp. OTE_75_metabat_567 | reverse complement strand
TACTTAGTTTACATGGTCGCACTGTGAAGGAGGGTTATCACGGGGAAGTTCACTACGATCGAATTGCTCAAGCTGTCCAAAAATTGCGCTCTCCGGTACTAGCCAATGGGAATGTCACTTCAGCAGCTACCGCGCTAGCAGTGCTGTCACAGACGCAAGCAGCAGGGGTAATGATCGGCAGATCGGCGATTCGCAATCCCTGGATATTTAGGCAAATTGGTGAAGCGCTAGCGAGACAAGAAGTTACAGTCGTGACATTGGCACAGGTGAGAGGCTATATCGATCGACTCTATCAGATGCCTAAGGTGCAAGCAGCACCACCAAAATCGCGCCTGAACCAGATGAAAATGTACCTCAACTACATTGGACAAAGTGTCGATCCATTGGGCGCATTTCTGCGCGAGATGCGTAAGGCTCAGACAGAGGCAGAACTATTTGGAGTATGCGATCGAGCCTTTCTCGATCAGGTGGGGATCTTTGCAGCGGAGCCATATACCGGAATATTTGCCCGCCCCAGCTGCGAATCATAATCCAAATTTATCCGATCGAGATTACCCGAAAACCGCAGCCTGCCATCTGAATACTGCCACTTAAACTACCGCGAACGGCACTCCGACATCCCCGCGCGACATAATCCCAGGCACCACCTCGCATTACCCGCTTGAGATCGCCTGATGTAGATGATATTACGGCACTGCCATCACTTGGCGCACCTTCATAGCTAGGCTGGTACTCATCTAGACACCATTCCCAGACATTTCCGTGCATATCATGTAGCCCAAAAGCATTCGGCGGAAAACTACCGACTAGAATCGCTTGCCCGCGATTTTCACCCACAGGTGCCCCATTGTAGGGATAATCGCCATTATAATTTGCTAGGTCGGGCGTAATCGTCTCGCCCACATGAAAAATTGTTTGAGTATGAGCGCGACAGGCGTATTCCCATTGAGCTTCGCTCGGCAGACTATAGTGTCTGTTCGTTTGTTGTGATAATTTAGTACAGAAGGCGATCGCCTCATCCCAATTTACCTGCTCGATCGGCTGATTCATATCAACGCCAGATCCTTGGTTCTTACCCATTACCGCTTGATATTGAGCTACAGTAATCGGGTACTTCCCCATGTAGAATGATTTAACTGTAACTTCGTGGATCGGTCGTTCGTCTGGATGGTGCCGAGCATCACCCATCATAAATGTACCCCCAGGAATTGACATCAGATCTAATCTAATTTCTGGACTCAAAATTTCGGTTAGACATGTAGCCGCACATGACTGACGTAGAATTATTTCACCACTGCTATTCACACCAACTGTTTCAAAAGTGCAGGTGGTGAGATGGGCGAAAGGATTGGTAGGTTTACCGACAGAAGACATGATTTTAGGAAGGTATGATCGCTAGTTTTCAGTATCTCATATTGCTAGATGCTAAAACCGATTCCTACTCCCATCACATCCAGCCAAATTGTTCTAAACTCTAAACCCTGATTGAGATCGCGATGCCAAATAAAATGCCCCGTCCAAAGTCAAAGTCACAGACTGTGAAAGTTAAGCAAAAACAACGCAGACGGCTAGTCGCAAGCACCGGAGTAGCAGCCCTCGTGGTCGGATTTATGGCGATCGGTATCTGGAGATTATTTGCGGGTAACTCGACTAGATTAGACACTAGTAACGGGATGAGTTTATTACCTCAAGATACTTTTTTTTCCGTTTCAATCTCTACCGATCCACAGCGATGGCAGAAATTTACAGAGTTTGGGATTCCGGTTAGTCGCGGCGTATTTGAACAACAGATTGGTAAATTTCAAACAGACTTTTTAACCCATTATGGCTACGATTATCAGCGCGATATTCAACCCTGGATCGGCAAACAAATCCTCCTTGGTTATTTAGATAGTTCCGGCGATACCTCTAGCAAATCTACGCCAGGGAATATTTCCCGCCAACAAACAATTGCCATTTTGCCAATCAACGATCGCGGTGCCGCCCAGCGGGTCGTAGAACAGCACCAAACACCGATCGATGCTAACTTAGTCGAAAGTAACTATAAAGGGGTGTCAATTCGCGAATTTAAGCGAAAAACGGGGACAATGGCGATCGCGCTGATGGACAATTTTGTGGCAATTGCCAGCGATCGATCGGGCTTGGAGCGAGTCATTGACACTCAGCAAAATGGTAAATCACTGCTGACAGTACCTGGGTATACCAAAGCTTTGACTGAGATTGAAATCGATCGACCTTTTGCCCAAGTATACGTAAACATTCCCGTGGCTACCGCTGTCGCTGCGGCTAATTCTCCCCAGTCACTAGATGCGGCTAAATTAGCCCAAGCCCAGAATCAGCAGGGGATTGCAGCTAACGCTACATTGGAACCCGAAGGCATTGCCTGGAAAGGGATTTCCTGGCTCAAACCCAATGCCCAGCATAAATTGGTAGTGGACAATCAAGCGCCAAACATGCCAAATAATCTTCCCGCGAATACCCTCGTGATGGTCTCTGGCGGCAATCTCCAGCGGTTGTGGCAAGACTATATCAAGGTTGCCGAAACTAATCCCATGTCACCGTTGAAGCCAGATGCTCTCAGCAGAGATCTTAATAATTGGACAGGATTGGAACTAGAATCAGAAATTCTCAGCTGGAGCAAAGGTCAATTTGGGGTAGCGATCGTGCCCAAACCAGTGCAAGTCGATACAGCAGCTGGGACAGTGACGGTTCCCAACCCAGTGCAAGTCGATACAGAATTTGGGGCAGGACTGATCGCGCTCCAGCAAGTAAGCGATCGATCTGCCGCCGAAAAAGCGTTTGCTAAACTCGATCGAACGATGCAGCAAAAGCAGTCTTTTAAGATCGCCAAAGTCCAACTTGGAGGGAAAGAAGCGATCGATTGGGTTTCACCAGTCAGCGGTACGATGGCGACTCATGGCTGGCTCGATCGGAATCTAGCTTTCCTGAGTTTAGGCGCACCTGTGGCAAGTACTTTTGTGCCTCAACCCCAATCACGACTGTCGGATCAGCCGCTGTTTCAAGAAGCGACTCGTTGGCGAAGCCTCTCCCTTGGAGAATCGACTTTAAACAATCATAACGGTCAATTTTTTATTGATGTCGATCGAACGATTAATGCCGGAAATCTAGCACTACCGGCGCTATCGCCAGAAGCTCTAGCTGGATTCAAAGCTGTTAGAAGTTTGGGTGTGACTAGCGCCGTCTTTGATGAGTCCAGCAATAGGTTCGATCTATTTATTGGTTTGAAAAAGGTGCCAGGAATCGCCAAGCTACCCCCAGCTCTACCGAAATCTCTTAAAACTGCACCCACGCCGATTAAATCACCCCTTCTCGTGCCACCGCCAGCTACTCCATTACCAGTGGCAAATTGAGTGAATGATGGATGGTGGGAATTTAAGTTCCAGATGCTAGTCAAAAAACTATTCATCCGATTGGATCGTGAACGGTAACTAGCTTGGTGCCATCAGGAAATGTTGCTTCGACTTGAACATCATGGATCATCGAGGGAATACCTTCCATCACATCTTCATAAGTGAGCAGAGTTTTACCATAATTCATCAGTTCAGCCACCGTTTGTCCATCCCGAGCACCTTCTAAAATTGCCGCAGAGATATAAGCAATTGCTTCAGGGTAGTTAAGTTTTAGTCCTCTGGCTTTCCGCCGTTCAGCGACTAAAGCTGCCGTAAAAATTAGGAGTTTATCTTTTTCTTGGGGAGAGAGTTGCATAAAAGGCTTTAGGTTTTAAGAAGATAAAGTTCTCATAACCTATTCTACAAGCAAAGGTTAGGCTGTTGAAAATCTTCAATAGTATCCTACTATACAGTTCTTGGGGCGTAAAAAAGTGAAATTATAGAAGGTAACAAAATGTTTATTCCGTCGGTGTGAAGACATGAAAATAGATAGTTACCAACCTGGTGAATTTTATGATGAGTTGTTTTTGCCCGATGGCAAGCCGCGATCGATCGCCACGACACTAATTGACAAGATCGGGAGCCTGTCTCTCTCCGAGCTACAGCAACATCAAAATTTAGCCCAGAGTACTCTATTCAAGACAGGCGTTACTTTCAACGTTTATAGTGACGATCGAGGCACTGAAAAAATTCTCCCCTTTGATATCATTCCGCGCACGATTTGCGATCGAGAGTGGCAATTATTAGAACGCGGATTAAAGCAGCGAATTCACGCCCTGAATTTATTTTTAAGTGACATCTACGGCAAGCAGCAGATTATTCTCGATGGGGTAATTCCTCAAGACGTAATTTATTCGGCGACGGGATTTCTCAAGCCTTGTATGGGATTACAGCCGCCTCAGGGCATTTGGTGTCATATTACGGGGACGGATCTGGTTCGGGATAAAGATGGTTGCTGGTATGTTTTGGAAGACAATCTGAGATGTCCGTCGGGGGTTTCCTATGTGCTAGAAGGTAGGCGAGTGATGAAGTCTACTTTTCCGCGCCTATTTGAGAAGATGCAGATTCTGCCTGTAGAAGACTATCCCAGTCGGTTGTTAGAAACTTTGCTCTATCTGGCTCCAGAGTCTCTACCCAATCCAACGGTGGTGGTATTGACTCCAGGTATCTATAATTCCGCTTACTTTGAGCATTCCTTCCTAGCACGACAAATGGGTGTGCAACTAGTCGAAGCTAGGGATCTGACAATCTCTGA
>JANNDQ010000229.1:0-2375 GCA_031387965.1 Chamaesiphon sp. OTE_75_metabat_567 | reverse complement strand
ACTCAATATTTGCAAGCAGGATTACTGAAATTCGACAGCAGTATTAGCGAACATGTTAAATGTGCCACTGCATTGATGCATGGCTTACGTTCTGACACCAACCGCCTGATGCAGGCACAGGAAGAGGACTTTTTGGCGGCGGGATATCTCAGCCGCTTTTATGATGCCCAATTGCTCAACGCTATCTTACAAGTATATCGATCGAAACGAGTGATGGAGGTGATTCAACGATCTCTAACCAATCGCGTTGTTCAGAATAATTTCTCGATTGCTGGGGTGGGATATTTACGGTATGAAGATCGAGATGCGATTCCGCAAGCTGCGGACTTCCTGGTGACTGAGGAGAATGTCCATACGGCGATGGTATACGGTATCGTCCGTGATGAGGATGATGAAGTCGAATTAGTGATTGGCTCCCTCCGCACGTCGAAATTAACCCTCGATCCTGACGAGTTTATTAAGGAAGCATTTGGGAAAAATAGCGAAGGACGATTCTTTGGTGGCGGTAGATTCACGGCTGGCGGGTTTGAAATTCCAGTGGGGTTCCTCGGCGGGTTTAATGATAATTCTGATTTTTCTAAGCTCAAGTGGGAAGTATTTGACAACCAAATCAAGCAGAAGTTACTTAGATTAGTTAATCCTACTGATAGTTACTAAGATGTGAGGATTTACCATATGGAACCCATTTGAGATCTTTTTAGATCCTAGTTAAGGAGGGTAGGTTTTGTTTAAGATCGAACAGTAACATCGACATTAGATTGCATTGTCTTGTCGCACACAAACGGGAGGGAACCTCCCGTTCGATGCGCCGCAAACCTACCCCTACAGACCCGTAGAATGGATAACCAACCGTAGGGGTTGGTTTATGCCAAAAATTTTCGTCTAACACAATCATCTTCGAGCAAAACCCGCCCTTCCCCATGTTGCCACTAAATTTTCTGGCAGATCCAGGCAACAGCGGCACTCAGATCCTCCGCAACATAGTCCGGTTTAGTATGGTGCTGATATGCACCACTGAGCACCTGTTCCCCAAAGCCAGTTTGAACCAATATTCCTTGACAGCCAGCATTGTGGGCAAGATCTACGTCGGTGGCTTTATCACCCACCATAAAACTTTGGCGGATATCTAGATCGTGCTCCCAGGCAGCCGCAACTAGCATTCCGGTATTGGGTTTACGCCAAGAACTCCAGCGGGTGTAGGCTGGATTTGTGCCGCCTTCGGGTGCGCTCAGATAGGGACAGTAGTAAAGCGCGTCTAAATGCGCTCCGGCTTGATCTGCCAGCAGTTTACATAATCGCTCATGCAAGGAATCAACATGACTAGCAGGATAATAACCACGGGCGGGGCCAGATTGATTGGAAACCAAGCAGCAAAATAATCCTCGATCATTTAATTGTCTCACAGCCGCAGCGACTCCAGGCATCAGGTGTAGATCTTCCACCTGATGGATATAACCAGCTTCGATATTCAATACACCATCTCGATCGAGAAATACAGCCCGCTTCATGACATTTTCTGGTAGCATCGGGTGGTGATGAAGTAGGGGTGAAAAACTTCTAGGAAGTTCGACTGGAGAGTTTTAAAGAAAATATCGATCATTTTAGGATCGTCTAAATGGAAGGGGAATTCTTGATTTAGTCCTTTGGAAAAATACCAATTGGTGATCATCTTACCCTCATCTCTGAGGATACTATGAAAATAAACTAACTGTTGACTTGGCTCTGCTAAATGCTCCATCACATCGAAACAAGTGATGGTATCGAATGTTTCAGTCGGCGATAATTCGGTGCAACAAGTAATCTTTGATGCTAATCCCAGTTGCTCGATTCGATGTTTGACAAAGTTATAATTAACTGGGTTGATATCGCAGTAAACAACGTGATCCACCTCTGGACATAGGGCTGATGCGATCGCATGTGTCCCAATTCCACCACCAAAGTCTAACACTCTACCGCGCGATCGATCACCAATTAACCTTAGGGTATCGCCAATATAATCAGTACTAGTCAGATGCCAAGTTGCCAACTCAAATAAATAAGCTTCACCGACTCGATCGCGATAAAATGTACTAGCGCTATCCCAATCAAAATCACGTCGCCCCAGTTCTGCTAAATCCTCTAAAGCAGTCTTAAATTTCAGTTCCAATTGCTCGGCATCAATATCTAAAAATTGTTGAAGATGTGCCTTTAGATTAAAAGCATCTTGCCAGTAACCGCTCAGATGCGGCACGATCGGAAATGTGGACATGAGCCAGAAGTAAGGGAGTAAAATACTGAGATTGACGATAGATTAATCGACACAGCTTGGCTAACTATAACATTCAGGCTGTGTCGATCGATCAAATCTAGCTACGCTCGAACTCGTTCCGGCAGAG
>JANNDQ010000204.1:0-2893 GCA_031387965.1 Chamaesiphon sp. OTE_75_metabat_567 | reverse complement strand
CATTTCAAGGAGTTTTTCAACTTTATATTTCTGAGGATATTTTAGATGAAGTCAGCCGCAACCGCATTAAGAAACAGTTATCTACTCCAGAAAGAGAAGACCACTTTCAACAACAAGTCCGAAAAGCTTTCCCTCAAAGCTTTCCCTCAAAGCTTTATCGATGCACCTTTAAATTTAATCGAGTCCATGACCAACGATCCTAAAGATCGCCATGTGTTGGCTGCTGCCGTTCTTGCTGGCGCAGATTATCTAGTCACATATAATCTCAAAGACTTTCCGGTCAGATCTTATGAAGATTATAATCTTTCGGTGTTGCATCCAGATGATTTTTTGTTAAGTCATGCCCGATCGAACTGTTGCACTAATTAGTCACGAAAACACACCGATTCCTGGAACTGATATTTGCGTTGTTCCAGGTCAGTTAGATATAGTCACTATTCGGATAAACACGATTGCCTCCGGCACACTGCGCGAACGATAAGTTACAGTTATTCGATCGAGATCTATCATGGGTTCATCCCGATTATGAGCAGGAATTTCAACGATCGCTAAAAAGCAAACAGAATTTAGAATCATTTTCATCACTGTTAATGTTCTGAATATGAGGTTGTTCAAGCTATCTCGATTTCCTGTGCGTTCACTCTCTAAAATTAGATTTTGTCTAACTTCGTAATCGCACAAAACTGAAGAAACAATATAAACACCTTTTGCTGATAAACTCAGTAGCCAACAATATTAGTTATCAAAAAATAGAGATGGTGAAACATCAAAGAATTCGCCTAGTGATTTAGCCTGAGTCTTACTAATTCCACGCTTGCCATTAAGTACCTCCGAAGCTACTCCTTGAGAACCAAATACTGGTACTAAGTCTTTTTGTTTTAGTCCTCGATCGCATACCAACTCAGTTAAAATTTCTAAAGGCGTAGCGGATTTAAGTTGATAATGCCGATCTTCAAAACTTTCAATCAAACTTACTAATAATTTGAGTAAGCGTTCTTGTGCTGGGGATATTTCATCACCTAGCCGCATTAGTTTTGTAACTTCTGTTAAGTAAAACTCGTTTTCTTCTTCTGTTTCAATGACTCTGGGTTGTATGGCTACCAACAACTTAGCATATTCTTTGTCTAATACAGCATTCATCATTTCCATTTATCCTTGTCGTAATCCGCATGAGTTAAGATATCTCGAACAAAAATCGTGCCGCTACGATAGTTGATTTCACCTATCAGTCGATAGTGATTTCCTTTAATATTAAAGACAGTGTAGATACCTACTAAATCGGCAGAAGGATATGCTTCTCTAAGCTCTACTAGATTTTGCCATTCGGCTGCTTTGGCAATTCGATACCAAGTATCCAGCGCGGTTTCTGAGTCTGCATGAATCGTCCCGAACTCAAGCAATCTTTTTCGGCTGATGATATGCATTTGCTTGAGAATACCCTACTGAAACAAGTATATCTCGTTTTGAGATTTTACGTCGATCGCGATTGTCTAAGCTTGCTGTCTTTAGTTGAAGCCGTTCCTAAGCAGAAGTCTTGAGATTGATGCCCAATACCTGGGTATAAGCTCCCCGTGCTTGCGTTACCCCGTTGGCGGAGCCTCTCCCCTGGAGAATCGTCCTATCGGCAGCTTCAATCATCGGGCGACGCAGACTCACTACCAGAAACTGGGCTTGATTGGCTTGCTTGCGAATCATCTTCGATAGGCGTTCCACATTCGCTCCATCCAGAAACATATCGACCTCATCGAAGGCATAGAAGGGCGATGGACGGTAGCGTTAACTCATCGCGGTGAGGGATTTCTCGCCCCCAGACATCGAGGAGAGGCGTTGGACGGGTTTTCCTTTGGGGTGGGCGACGAGATTTAAACCGCCAGCAAAAGGGTTATTGGGATCTTCTAATTGGAGGAAGCCGTCGCCGTCGGAGAGTTCGGCGAAGATATCTTGGAAGTTGAGGTTGACGGCATCAAAGGCTTCTGCGCAGGCAGAGGCTACGCCAACGCTGAAGGCTTGGAAGCGCAGGGTGGTGAAGTTTTCGATTCGGAGTAGAAGTTCCATGCTTTCGGCTTCGAGGGTGCCGAGTTTGTCGCTGAGTTCTTGGAGGCGGTTGTTGGTTTCTTCGTAGGCTTCGAGGGCGAGCATGTTGACGGGTTCCATTCCTTCCATCCGTCGAGTCCCCAATTCCCGCTAGTCTGTTACTAATATCGGCTAATTTGCGATTTCCCATACCTGTTATAATCAGACAAGTTTTTGAGAAGCTCAAAATTCCGCAAAACAAAGCCGTTAGCTAGATTCTTAGCAATTTATCTCATTACAAGTTTCGATCGTCTCACTAGCACTCTAGCCCCTCAATCGTGTCAGAATCGGTTTCGCAGATTTATACTTACTATCGCACTGAAAGCCCAACTCAGACGGCGGAAACCGCAAAACTACAGCAGGAAACTCTAGAGATTTGGGGTTTCCCACCACAAAATATTTATCAAAGTGATATCCCAAAAGTGAAGGCATATGAGGGAAAGCTCCCAGAGGGGAGAAGAGGAATTGAGTTCACCACAGATATTTTGCCAGATGCTGGCTGTCGTCCTGGAGATCCGCGATGGAGTGGGCCGAGGGCAGGGGTGACGGTTGAGGATGGATACGCTAAAATCAAGGTACTGAAAGTGGCTAATTATCAATTGTAAATCGTAAAATAACCGTGTTGGCTGTCAATAGATTTAGCAGATATTACCGCTAATAATTTTATGAATAGTACTACGTCTGAAAATTCACTAATTAGATTTGACGAATTTTATCGTGAAACAGAACCTATTGCTGTAATTAAGCTACTACCAAGAGAATTGGAACAGAAGCATAGAGAACTAAAGTTTCAGAAAGGCTATGACGATCTTGATTATCT
>JANNDQ010000163.1:0-8949 GCA_031387965.1 Chamaesiphon sp. OTE_75_metabat_567 | reverse complement strand
TGTTCAGAGGCATCGGCTAGCCCAGCTAATTGTTGCTTGAAAGCCTTGATATGATCTTGTAATGGTTGAATCATCTCTTCATACAAAGCGATTTTAGCAGCTAGTTCTGTCGATACCTGTTTAGTTGCTTCATATTGGTGTTCAAGCTCTTGTACCTGCTTGGAGTTGTGGATATAAGCCTCTACTTGCTGTTCGATTTTGGTTTTGGTTTGAGCGATCGTCTCACGGAGATTGTGAATCTCTGTTTCGATTTGAGTTAGTTCAGACTGCTGCTGTTGGCGCTGGCTGTCTAGCAAGCGGAGGACAGACTCCCATTCAACCTGAGACTTATCAGCAGCTTCGGGTGGATGACCTTGACGCTGACGCAAAACTCGATTGTGAATTTGGAGATAAGTTTGACGTTCTCGCATGGTTTGACGTTGACCATCGAGGGTACGATCGAGCATATTGTAGCCATCTTGTTCATCAGCGAGATCGGCTTCTAATTTGAGTTTATCAAACTCATTTGCAGTGGTAATTGCTTCGAGTAGCTCATCGATCGCCGCTTGTTTTTCTTGCAGCTCTTCCTCTTCGAGATGGACAAAGTGAACCGATCGATCTACTTCTGTTTGTAGCCCCAAGACAATTGCTTGTAGCTCACTAATTGGCATTGATTCCAATTGTTCGAGATCGAGTTTTTGGGATTCACCCAGGTCAACACCGCCACCTTTGGACATCAGATATACTTTCTGATAGTTTTCCTGCTCAAGCTGTATCCGTACGGTCATCCGTTGGGCATATTCTTGCTGCATACTGAGTGTATGTTGCTGAACTTCCCAGGCAGTTTGAGTTTTTTCGAGTGAAGTTTGTAGCTCCTGGCGTTGCTGCTTACGCTGCTCGATTTCTTGTTGTTGACGATCGAGTTCGGCGGTGGTGACAATGATTGATTGTTGCTGCTGCTTGAGCTGGGCGCAGTGGCGATCTAGTAGGTCTTGTTGGACTTCGATCGCTGTAGCTGTAGTGCGCATTTGCTGGGGGTCGAGGGATTTAGTTGCACTACCTAGTTGGTGTAGTGCCGCCCGAATTTCCATCACCTGTTGTTCATTCAACGCTCCACAATTGAGTGATTGCTGCTCGGCGAGCAGCTGCTCTTTTGCTTGCAATTGCTCCCATCGCGCCGTGAGTTCTAGTTTAGACTGCTCATGCTGGGTGATGGTTGTCTGGATCGCTTGAGCTTCTTGAGTCAATCTGTCTAGTTCAGCGCGAGTGCTTTCTAGATCTTCTTCCCGCCCATAGATTTCCTCCTGTCGCAATTGCAATTGCTGACTTTGGAGGCTCAGAGATTGCCGCCAGCTTTCGATTTCGTCCGCTTCTTTCTTATATTTTTCGATTTGGCGCGAGAGATTTTGCAGAATCCCCACCAGATGTTTACCAGCCTCCCGTGGTTGAGACTGAATCTGACGATTAGCATTCATCTCTACTAGTAATAATACGCCCGGATTATGGGTATTTCCGTCATCAGGAGCGGCGATTAGTTCTTCACCAGGAATAGCACTCCAATTTTGTTCGCTCCGCTGACACGCTAGTAATTTAAGCTCGGACTTGGTTCTACCGCCGATATTAAACCCAGATTTTGGCTTTTGGACTTCTGCTAGATACAACACATTAATATTCCCTTGTCTTATATGAATAAATTTAGGTTTTTGTTGAGCATACAGAATTGAATAAGTTAATCCATATTATAAATCTGAGCCAACAGAGAGTTTGAATAGCGCGACCGCCAAACTTACTCCAGAGATGTAGTCATGAAATCGTGATTTACCCGCCGGATCGCGGATTGCTGTATTACAAAGGTCAGTCAGAACTAGTGATTCTCCAAGGGGCGAACCTTCGCTAACGAGGCAGAAGCCGCAGCTACAAGGCAGAAGTTGCCTGAGCTGGAAATCTTTACCTACAGATACATATACAGCGACTGTTGACTCTCATCAGCATAAAACTGATTTAATTTTCAGCCGTGTGTTCTGACTATAGTCACTAGCTCAAATTGGCTAGTAGTGGTGTCATCATTGTCCCCACCACTCATATATACATCGACTCTCAGCTGTCATCAGCACAAAATTCAGGTGAATTTCCGATCGATCTTGAAAATTGTGAAACAAATTAGTGAATGTGTGGGAAAACTGAATGTAGCGGACTTAAATTATCGATCAGGTGTCGCTTGCTTTCTTTAAATCTCGCAACCGATGTCTCCCACAGCCCTTCTATAGAGTACTCGTATAATGATTAGCTATGAAATATGTTTAAGATTTTCGATCGAGATATATTATCAATGTTTACGGTCTTAGTGTCCATCTACCCTCTTGATTAGCAGATATATGAAAACAGTTCTAGTGGTGGATGATAGTACCGCCCAGCGGGAAATGATCAAAGAGTTACTCCAGGCTAGCGGGATGACAGTCAATGTCGCTACAGATGGCGAACAAGCGATCGCAGTTGCCCTGGAGATTATTCCAGATATTGTTGTACTCGACGTGGTGATGCCCAAAATGAACGGCTATGAAGTTTGTCGCAAACTCAAATCCGATCCCAAAACTCAAAATGTGCCAGTGATTCTGTGCAGCTCCAAGAGTGAAGATTTTGACAAGCATTGGGGAATGCGACAAGGAGCAGATGCCTACGTCTGCAAGCCGTTTGAGCCAGTAGAGTTGCTCAGTACAATCAAACAGTTATTGCGAAATTAGGATAGGTCTAGTGGTGCTCAATTTAGATTTTCTTACCAGTGATGATGCGCTTGAGACTACCGTAAATACGGCTAGTCACGATGGCGAACTGTGTCTGCGGTTTGATGTTGCTTCGGGGAATGAGTTTGCGCTCACGGCTTCTGGAGTACGCGAGGTAATGTCAGTTTATCTCGATCGAATTACGCCGATTCCCAATGCTTCACCATTTTTCTTAGGCACATATAATTGGCGCGGTCAAGTAATTTGGGTCGCAGATCTCGGACAATTTTTGGGCGATCGAGTCATGGTCAACACCGACCAAAATGAAGTTTCGCTCCTAATTGTAGAAGAACAAGAGCTGATTATGGGTTTTGCTGTACATACAGTTGCCAATACTGAATGGTTAGACATTAACCAGATCGTACCGCTGGCGAATGACAGCAAACAGCCTGAGATTCCAGCAGCAATCCAGAGCTTTGTTAAAGGTGTTTATACCACAATTGGCGCTGGCGCATCCGAACTGCGATTGCTAGATCAAGCCGCGATTTTGCGTTCTACACACTGGACTATTTAATCGTTAAATACAGGTTTATTAAAAAACATACACAACTAATAAAATTAGCTAGTTATTGACAGGAACCAAAATGATTTCTAATTCTGATTACACTCAAGACTATACTCAAGAGTATCAACTGGCTGAAGCTGCCTATTTACAGGGCAACTATCAAAAAGCTGCGGCGATTATCGATCCGCTAATTACCAAATTTCAAGGCGATCCGAGCGTCCGGCTCTTGCGCGGACACATCTACTGCTATGGTTTATACCAGTATGAGATCGGCAAGCAAGAGTATGAATATGTACTCCAGATTTCTGACGATCCAGAGTTTCTCCAATTTGCTCGCAGTGGTTTGGAATATGCCAATTCCTGCTTGCAAGAAATGGGTGGAGCCAGTCCCGAACAGTTTAATGGCGGTGATTCGGGTGGACACTATCGCGAAACGAAAGCTGATTCGGCGGAGCTGTTGACTTGGCGGCAACCGGAAGATCTGACTGCGGACGAAGATTTCGATCTAGCCGCGCTGAACTTTAATGTCGATATGTCTGGACAACTGTTTCCCAGCCAAGCTACCGACTTTTTCTCGGTCGAGCCAAGTGCTGTGGGCCAGAAACCCCATGTCGCGACTGGATTTCATAACAACGAACAGGAAACTCTCACCGATGCGTTTGCCTTTGGCTATAGCAAGGAAGATGAACCTGAACCTTCTGGCATCAGCACCTTAACCGAACCTGAAAATTCTGGAGTAGCTGTTGATGATACTGGATTTTTCAATATTTCACCAGCAGCTCATCGCGCTTTTGCGACATTCGATCCGGATCGAGCTGCGGCTCCAGTTGAGCAAGTAGAGCTAGCAGATCGACCAACGATGATTTTTGGGGCGACTCCACCAGAACCATCGGTTAGTGACAATAGCATCGATCGATTCAATCAAATTTCTCAACCAGAACAGGAATCTGGCTTTTCAGTCGAGGACATCTCTGATGCCCTGAATGAGATTAGTGGTGCCTTACCAACTGCTTGGCCACCAATCGGTGAATCTGCCGATGTCCCTAGCTGGATGAATCAGCAACCTACCGCACAGACCCCAGATCTCAATCATCCAGATAGTGGAAAACTTGCCAGCAACCCAGACTTGTTGGCGGAGCCTCTTCTCGGAACGAGAGGCTTCGCCAACGGAACGAGAATTGCAGCACAAACCTTTGACCCTGACTTTGTTGGCGGAAAGCCCGCTCTGGAAGAGAATCGGGAATTTCACTCCAACCAATTAGCACCGCCGCAGTTCGATCTCGATTCGCCAGCAGATTTTAGTGAAGATGGCCCACCATCTGGATTTTTCGATCTGCCCGATGATTTTCTCGAACCGCCTGCACCATCATCGATCGATCTCCCCAAAACTTCGGGAATGTTTGACGATAGCTCAACCTTTATTAATGGCGTATCGATTTCTGGCATCAAAGTGCCTCAACCCGGTGGCAGTAGCATCTATCGCGATGAGCAAACTCAGATGAGTAATATTGCTGATTCTAAAGGAATCCTCGCACCATTTGAAAATGCTTCATTCAAGAAGAAACAGTGGTTGATCTCTGGTGCGGCTGGACTGGGCGCGGCAGTGACGATCGCTGGCGTGACATTTGTAAGCAGTCTGACGCTGAGTAAAAGTGATGAGGTGGCGCGGGGACCACTCCAACGCGCTGGCGGGATCATGATGGTACTTGGAGGTTTGACTAGCTTTGGGATTACTAGAATTCTGACTGGTCGCTATACCAAGCAGGTCAGTCGGAGTGTCCGCGATCTTCAATCCAACTTTGAGCAAGTTTCGCAGGGAAATATGTCGGCACGGGCAACGGTATCTTCCCAGGATGAATTGGGCACACTGTCTTCATCCTTCAACTATATGTTGCAGTCGGTGGTCACGAGTAACTCCGAAGCCCAGCGCAAGGCACGGGATATGGAGCTAGCCAAGGATGAACTCCAACGCCAAGTAATCCGCCTCCTGGATGATGTAGAGGGTGCAGCACGGGGCGATCTGACCGTAAAAGCTGAAGTTACCGCCGACGTACTCGGTGCGGTGGCTGACTCATTTAACTTGACGATCGATAGTCTCCGCCAGATTGTACAACAGGTGCAAGTCGCCGCCGTTCAGGTGAACCAAGGTTCAACCGAAAGTGAAGCGTTCGCTCGGCGGTTATCATCTGATGCGCTGAGTCAAGCTGAAGAACTCGCTGTCACAGTGAACTCCGTCCAAATGATGACTGCTTCGATTAAACGGGTAGCCGAAAGTGCGCGGGAATCGGAAGAAGTAGCGCGGACAGCATCAGCGACTGCCCTCAAAGGTGGTGAAGCGGTAGAACGGACGGTAGCAGGTATTCAAGAAATTCGCGAAACGGTGGCTGAAAGTACGCGGAAAGTGAAGCGCCTGGCTGAATCTTCCCAGCAGATTTCCCAAATCGTTTCGGTAATTTCCCAAATTGCTTCCCGGACGAACTTACTCGCACTTAATGCCAGTATCGAAGCCGCCAGAGCGGGCGAATCAGGCAAAGGATTTGCGATCGTTGCCGATGAAGTCCGCCAGTTAGCAGACAGAAGTGCCAAAGCGCTCAAAGAAATCGAGCATATCGTACTCCAGATTCAAAGTGAAACTGGCTCGGTAATGGCAGCGATGGAGCAAGGAACCCAGCAAGTTATCGCTGGTACCAAACTCGCAGAACAGGCGAAACGATCGCTCGATGACATCATTCAAGTATCCAGCCGGATCGATGCCCTAGTACGATCGATTACCACCGATACGATCGAGCAGCGCGAAACCTCCAAAGCAGTTACGGAGGTAATGCAATCAGTCGAAATTCAGGCTCAGTCAACTTCCCAAGAAGCACAAAAGGTCTCCTCCTCGCTCGAAAATCTGGTTGTCGTTGCCAGAAATCTACTGACTTATGTTGAGAGATTCAAAGTTGAATAAGGCTTTAGGCTTTGGGCTTTAGGCTTTAGGTTTTGGTGACGCTTGCGTCTTTACCAATGCCCAAGCCCTGAACTTCTAATCCGACCCTAAAGCCTAATACCTAATACCTAAAGCCTAATACCTAAAGCCTCTCCCCCCATACCCTATCCCCTACCCCTAGTTATGGAACACGATCGCATCCTCGGCTACTTTTTAGAAGAAGCTATCGAACATCTGAACACGATCGAGCAGGGCTTACGCAAACTGCCCGAAACAGTCAAGCAGCCGCCGATGATTCGCGAACTGTTTCGAGCAGCGCATTCGATCAAAGGCAGCGCCGCCATGCTAGGGCTAGTCGATGTCCAACAGGTGGGTAATCAATTTGAAGCCAACTTTAAGACCCTCAAAGAACAGCCTCAAATTGAGGTTGATAGCAAACTGCAATCGCTATTTTTGGAAAGTTTTGGCTTTCTCCAAGCCGGAATCGAGGAAGTTAGGACATCTAGCGATCCTTACCGTCAAGATCCAGCTACGCCCGATCCGATCGGCGATCCAGTCTTTGAAGAACTCAGATCTTACCTCCAGCAGCTAGTTGCAGGCACTCCGCCTACCGCTACTCCAGCTAGCCACGATCAGGATCTCGAACGCGATCCGGCGATCGAACAAGTCTTCGGTGAATATGTCACTCGCAAACTAGATGCGATTATTAGTCTGTGTCTTCAGCCAGATACGTCAGAAATTCGGACTCAGATTCAGCAGATTTGCGTCAAGCTAGGCAACTTGGGCGAAAATTTTGAGTTTCTGGAGTGGACAAATTTGTTCGCCGCTTGTCGGCTAGCGATCGCCAATCCCAGCAATCCTCTCCCCCAGTTGGGCGAAATCATTAGTATTGCCGTCAAACAAGCTCAGGTGCTAGTTCTGGCCGATCGACATCAGGCGATCGGGATTACGCCAGATCTTGAGGCACTCGTCGGTGCCCATCGCAGTGCTACGACTACAGCTCCCAGTACCTGGCAGCTAGATGCTACCCGCGATCCTTTTGCTGGACTCGATCTTGAGCATACTACCCAAAAGCTAATTGATAACCCTGAATCGATCGGCTTATCAGTTCCAGCAGGGCTACATCAGCGCGTTCAACCCCTCAATTTTGATACTAGTGATGATTTGACCAATTCGTTCATGTTTGATGTCCCAGGTGATGATTCTCAGGCGGAATTGAATGAGTTTATGAACTTACTCAGTGATGACATGCTGACTGAAGGTACCTGGATGGAGGATGATGATTTCCTTGCACCCAATGTCCTTTTACCAGATTTAACTGAGTCGGAAGCTCCAGCTCATGCCGCACAAACAGCTCAGCCTTCAGTGCCAGCAGCGGAGTATGATGAGGAAACATTCTACACTCCCGATCTGGGCGAACTGGACGATCCAGCTATTTTCAACTTCGCATCAACTACTCAACTTGCAGCTCAAAATCAGTCTCTATACATAGATGAAGACTTGCTCAATTCTGACGATCTCAAGCTGCCACCAAATCTTTCCCCTAGCTTAGATCTTGATCTGTCTGCACCAGATTTTAGTCTAGATCGACCAATGAGCGAACTATTTCCTACAGTTGTGCCTAGCGACGCGATGGAACTGGAGCCATCGATCGCCAGCACTGTATCACCAGTTGAGTCAATCGACTTGGAAGATCTACTCATCCCCGATCTTCAGCTGGAGTCACCAATAATTTCAACTGATTTACCAAATTCGATCGATCTTGCTCCGGTAAATGATGGTGTTGATTCATCAACTTCAGACGTACTATTTTTAGAAGAATTAAATCCGCCCCAATCTTTGGCAATAGTTACTGAAGATCAGATTACTGCTGCTGCCACAGAGCAGAGTAATGATGAATTAGCAGATTGGATCGATAACTCAATTGGTCAATATGAAATTGATGATCTCGATCAATTGAATTTGGATCTGCTCAATTGTACCGAAGCGGAAATTAGTTCAGCCAGTCTCAGTGATGATTTTAATGATTTAGATCTTGATCCGCTGAATATTAACGAGTTAAATGTACAAGCTGATCTCGACGATAACATTGAAGCAGAAATTAGTTCAGCCAGTCTCAGTGATGATTTTAGTGATTTAGATATCGATGCTTTCACTAGCGAAGTCGATCTAAATTCTACGCCTAGCAATAGCCTTAACGATTTAGAACTCGATTTTTTCAGTAATGAGCTGGAACTAAGTCTCGAAGATAATTTTGCGAATCTAGAACTTGACGATGCAAATATTAGTGATCTAGAACTAGATTTACCGCGCACCAGTTTGGCAGATTTGGATATCCTTGATCATCACGCTGATTCGGCAGTATCTAGTAATGATAACTTTGCCGACTTAGATCTGAATTTACTAAGTATTGACAATTCAGATATTAATGAAATACAATCGCCAAGATTCGAGGATCTAGCTGAATTAGACTTTAATCTTGACGATCTCAATAGTGACATTGCCACCGATAACTTGTCAGGCTTTGATAGTTTATTAGACAATCAATCTGACTAGAATCTAGCTGAGATGGGCGATCTCGATGCTCTGCTGGGCGCAACCGCTGGAGTTGGTATTGCAACTGTGATGGCGACTGGTAGCGAGTTTGCCGATCTCGATGCCCTGATGGGCGATCCGACACCGAGCGCTAACCCAGCTGAGAATCTTGACAATCTCGATTTACTACTGGCTGCACCTGCACCTGTTGTTAATTCAAC
>JANNDQ010000106.1:0-11810 GCA_031387965.1 Chamaesiphon sp. OTE_75_metabat_567 | reverse complement strand
ATTTCAACCAGTTCCCTACAGCCCAGGCACGCCAAAAGGAATGCCGCCTGAATTTGAAGATTATCATCAGTCACCAGCACATCTAATTATTAACGTCCCACCAAACTTTATGTTTGCCGCAAAGATATTCAAGCCTAGTCGATTGTGTGCTATTTATCAAAAAATTGATTAGATATTGACCGCTGATTTAAACATTAAGTATTCTTTCAACTACCAAATGCTCACTAATTATGTCATCAACTAGCGATCTACCAAGTTTAAGTAGTTTGGAGTTTTTAGCATATATTAATGATGCTGGAGAACTACCCAATACGCTTCAAAATCAGATTGGGATCTATGCAATCTTTGATCGGTTCCAGATCCTTCAATTTGTTGGCTATTCCCGTGACATCTATCTGAGTCTCAAGCAGCATTTAGTCAGACAGCCAGAATCTTGTTATTGGGTAAAAGCGACGATGATCGATCGACCAAATCGGACATTTCTTGAAAGTGTCGAGTCAGCCTGGATTGATGAAAATGGCAGTATTCCAGTTGGAAATGGTACAGCTAAATCAACTTGGTTAGACCCGATCTCAACCAATCACGCCATGACAACAGCCGAAAGTGATAGCTTTGAAGATTTAGATGGTTTAGCTCAAATCAAGCTGCTCAAGCAGGTAGCTAGACGGGTTGAAGAGACAATTCTAGTCAAGCTCCAAGCGCGCGGTGTCAACACAGAGATCCGCTTCAACCCTAAGCTTAAAGAACAAGGTTTACTAGATCTAAAATAATCCCTAACGCTCTCGTGATTGGGGTAAAAATGGACTTGGTTTAACACCAGTTAGACGTTTCAGGCGCATAGTTTGTAAAAACCAACAGGCGATGGCTCCTGGGAAAGATACCAATAACCACAGCGGGGATAATAATATAGCTAAAACTATGCCGCCAATTGCTGTCGTAGCACCTAAGAGTTGAAATAAAATAATCCGTGGTCGTCGGTGAACTGCGCCTAACTTGATACTGCCACCTTGTAGCCACCAATAAATCGATTGGAGCATCCCATCGAGGAAATGATAAACAGGATGGCGGAGTGTTTTACTAGTGGCGGATGTTCTAAATGCTTGGACAAGTAGATTTCGCAGCACTAAAACAATCTTGGTACAGACATTAATCAGTGTCACTAGGGGCATATTTTCCCAGAGTTTATCAACACCAATCCGGTATTGATGTTGAAAGAAATTTTGTTGTTGGGTCGCTAAACTCGTCAGAGATTGATGGACGATTCTACCAATATTACTGGGATGAGATGTGGGAAAATCGCTCGTACTGGAAATCCGACGATCTAACATGGGCTGACTATCTCCAGGCAACCGCCACCATCCTTGTTGTTCGTCCATTCCTTCAATGGCTGAATGAACATCACTGGTTAAGATTTCACGTTGTCCAGCCAGTACAATATCTGCTAAGATTTGCTGGAGTTCTACTCGATCGATCCGCACACCAGGTTGAGCTAAATATGTCAGATGTGTACTGATATTCTGACGTTCTTTGCCAACTAAGTGAGGCAGTGATTCTGTAATCAACCAGTCTAAATACTGAGCTTGACTGAAATTTGTCTGACTCGCTTCTCGTTCGATAAAACTAGCAAAATTAGCTACTGATTTCGGTGTGACAACTCCTTCTAAAATCCGGTTTAACCCATCCAATCTACCCCACAGCAGATCGTTCGATCGCCATGACTTCTTAAAAAATCCGCCGATATTATATAATTTATTTCCACCTAGTTTCTGTTCGGTATTTTTACCTTTACCTATACCCAACTGAGCATTTTCTGGACTGATACAGATGGGATTGATAATTTCTTTTTCACTTAGACTAGTCAGATACTCAAATGGATATAGCTCCCGATCAAGGACTTCAAACGTATGCCATTGTCTAAGCAATTGCTCTGTATATTTGCTACCTGATTTGGTGATGATTACCTGAGCCGCTCGATCAATTTGTTTGAGGATGCTGGGAAAACTGCGATTGCAGTCATTGTCATATTCTAGTTGTCGATCTGCCCAAATTAATTGATGAAGATTAGCACTTTGTTGCAGTTCAACAATTCGTTGTTTGAGTTGAGCAAAGATACTGGAAATACGCGTTTGTGATAGCCAACGATCGGGTTGGTGTTCGCGTTCGCACAGTACCTCTCCTGGAGGATGATTATCTGCGGCTAATTCTGGTAGATCCAGCCAGAAATAAACTGGAATAGTTTCTAAATTCGATCCAGAACTATCATTTGGCACAAATGTTTTAAACCGATTTTCATCAAATAGAAATCGATGTAATCGAAATATTAATTCATACAAGAGTGCCCGAAGTCGTCGATCATTTGATTCTTGATTGAGCAGATAGTAAAAATAATTACTTACAGCTCGATCGCCCAATAGTAACTCAACACTAGATCTAATTACTTCTAGCAGCTTGATATTACAACCTAGTTGTTTTAATAGATACTCCAGACATTGACGATTGTCTCCTGCAAGATTTAGTGCAAGTAACTCACCAACCCGATCGACTAAATAAAAGTGCTGCCGAATACTATATTCAACATCTAAGTCAATTACTTGTGACTCAAATCTGTCTAGTAATTTATGGTAATGATGACGATCTTGACCACTAAATTTACTGGCTAAGATCTGATCGATTTTATCAAGTACGGCTGAATATTGAGTATTTTGAGATCCAGCATCTGGACTGAGTAATAAGGGTAAATTGCGATCTCGAAAATCAAACAGCCGCCCACGCAGATAAATTTGAGATTGGGTGTGTTGACTATTCCTCTCTTCGCAGGCAGACGCTCCGCGTTGGCGGGAGGAGAGCGTTTGCCCCACTAATAGGCTTGGGCTTGGCTTGGGGGAATGATCGTCGCTGCTCTCCAATAGCTGTTGGGATTCGATCGCGACCTCCGCTCGATCGATTAAGGTTTGATAGCGACGAACTTTATGATTGTGCTCATGAATCGTCCGCAGATCGTTAGTAATGCTCTGATGAATGGGAATTGATAAAACTGCCGCTTGTAGATTTCGATCTATCCGTGACTGGTTCTTTCGCGCTGATTTCAAGCCGTCATTAATGTGCTCGGGATTGGGATCGATATAAAATAGTTTACGTTGACTCGATCGACTGGGTAATCGATGGTAGGCTTCCTTCATCAAACAAGTTAACGGCGTATTATCAAGCAAACCACCATCGAGAAAATATAATTTATCCTGGCGTGTCGCTACTGGTGCCTGATTTTTTGCTAATTTACCCCAGATTACCAATTGTCGATCGACTAAGTTGTGGCGATTCTCTACGTCCACTTCTACCAGTGGAAAGATCACCGGAGTTCCTGCCGTAATCTGGCACAACTTGACTATAGCCTGATAAGTATCTTCAGGTGTTCTGGGTAGCGCTGGATCGTAATAGTAAGGATTAAATGGTTCCTTTCGACCTTGGCGATGTTTGAGCCGAAATAGCGCGTGGTGATTTTTCGATCTAGGATGGCTCTGATGTTCCATGAAGGTGTGATCTACTCTGCCAAAATAATTAGTTCCCGCAATAGCGAGATCCAACTCTTTTGTCGGCGAAAACCATTCTTGAGGAGAGCGGGGTAGTTTATGCTCAATCCCCTGCGTCAGTGCAGCGAGTAAGCCCCGTTGATAAAAACTTTCACTGTTGGCACTGGCTCCAGCGACTTGAGACTTGAGCAGGCTAGGTTTCTGAAGCAACTTCAGCAAATCGCCGCTATTGCGCCAAACTTTAGCAAATGAGCTGAAGTCAACAGTCTCCCGCTCATTGCTATTGGCGATCGCATAACCTAGTAAGATCCCATTAATTCCTCCAGCCGAACTGCCAGAGATCGCATCGACGACTAGATCCGCATCGGTCAATGCTTTGACCAATTTATAAATGCCGCGACCGCGAACTGCATGATAAAATTCCTGGCAAACACCATGAGTGTAAATCGCCAAGGATACACCTCCATAGACTACCAACCCCAATTGCGTCTCACGCAAGAACTTTGGCTGATAGTAGCTACGTTGATTAGACATGATTGCAGATTTATAGGCAACAATAAAAGCAATGGATTTGAGCTGGAAACAGCGATCTAGGCTACTCTAGTCAAGTAAATTGGTGCCGACCTCTCTAGATCGCAATCTAGCTGTGATGAAAAGATTTATACAGGTCGCCTCCTATTTTAGCAGGCTAGCCGACGATTAGTAATACTCCCCACCAACGTCGCAAATTGTGGCAAGCTAAAGGGGAGATAATTGCCTCCAAATCCTCATCCTTATTTGTATATGCAGACCCTGCCAGTATCAACTCAGTCCGCTTACAGCAACCTAGGTACAGACACCACAATTCATCGCCGGAAGACCCGTGCTGTAGCGGTAGGAGATATCACGATCGGTAGCAACTATCCAGTAGTTGTCCAATCAATGATCAATGAAGATACTCTCGATCTTGATGGTGCTGTTGCCGGAATTCGTCGTCTTCATGAAATCGGCTGTGAAATTGTCCGTGTTACCGTACCAAGTATGGCACATGCCCGTGCCCTAGGTGAAATTAGACAAAAGCTGATCGATACATATCAGGTTGTCCCTCTAGTCGCTGACGTTCATCACAATGGGATGAAGATCGCCCTAGAAGTTGCCAAACATGTCGATAAGGTGCGGATAAATCCTGGGCTGTACGTGTTTGAAAAACCTAAACTAGATCGCACTGAATATACACCTGAAGAATTTGCCGAAATTGGTGAGAATATTCGGGACATGCTCGAACCGCTGATTATCTCACTGCGCGATCGCAATAAGGCAATGCGGATTGGGGTCAATCATGGCTCTCTCGCCGAACGGATGTTATTTACCTACGGCGATACACCCGAAGGGATGGTGGAGTCAGCACTTGAATGCGTAAGGATTTGCCAGTCTTTTGATTTTCACAATCTCGTAATTTCGATGAAAGCTTCTCGCGTCCCCGTGATGGTAGCCGCTTATCGACTGCTCGCCCAACGCATGGATGCTGCGGGCATGGATTACCCCATCCATCTCGGTGTCACCGAAGCAGGTGATGGGGAGTACGGCCGAATCAAATCTACCGCCGGAATTGCCACCCTCCTAGCTGAAGGGATCGGTGATACAATTCGCGTTTCACTTACCGAAGCACCTGAGAAAGAAATTCCCGTTTGTTACAGCATTCTCCAAGCCCTAGGACACCGCAAGACAATGGTCGAGTACGTCGCTTGCCCTTCCTGCGGCAGAACGCTATTCAATCTCGAAGAAGTCCTTCACAAAGTCCGCGCTGCCACAAATCATCTGACCGGACTAGACATCGCCGTCATGGGCTGCATTGTCAACGGCCCTGGTGAAATGGCGGATGCGGATTATGGCTATGTCGGTAAAATACCTGGACAAATTTCTCTCTATCGTGGTCGAGATGAAATTAAACGAGTACCTGAAGCTGATGGGGTAAGTGAATTGATTGCTTTAATTAAATCCGACGATCGCTGGTTTGAGCCAGAGTAGATCTAGAGCACTCGAGATCTACGCCTTGCACTAATATTTTTATACTAGTGCAAGATGTGCGCTGATTTGGATGTGTGATGCCACACACATCGGCAGATCGAGTATGTTATGTTAGATTAGAGTGAGGTTTGTTACAGCACCATCTCCTCTCCTGCCAACTTCCGACAGAATCATGAAGATCCACAAACACGGACTAGTCATCGGGGCAACAGCATTAGTACTAACGGCAGTAACCGTCACTGGCGTAGGTCTACATCTTCCTAAAAGTGTCGCATTCTTCAAGGATAGTCCCAAGGAATTGGTTGATGAAGTCTGGCAAGTCGTCGATCGCTACTATGTCGATGGCACCTTTAATCAAAAGGACTGGCGGGCAATCCGCAAGCAGTACCTGCAAAAAAATTACAAGAACAAAACTGAAGTTTATAAAGAAACTCGGTTGATGCTCAAAAATCTTGGTGATCCCTACACCAGATTTATGGACCCTAAAGAATTTCGAGATCTTCAGATCGACACATCTGGGCAACTGATTGGGGTCGGAATTCAACTCAGCCAAAATGAGACAACTAAAAAGCTGGAAGTAATCGCCCCCATTGAGGATACTTCTGCATCCAAAGCCGGAATTCTCTCCAAAGATATCATCGTCAAAATTGACGGTAAGAGTACCAAGGGAATGGATGTCAATCAAGCCGTCCAACTAATTCGCGGCAAAGAAGGCACCAGCGTCAAGCTCACCATCGAACGCGATGGCAGTCAAATCATCGACTTCAACCTGCTACGTCAACAAATCGAGATTCACCCCGTCGAAGCTAAATACCGCTCTAAAGAACTCGGCGGGATTGGTTACATCCGGCTCAAGCAATTTAGTGCCAATGCAGCCACAGAAATGAGCGCGGCGATTCAAAAACTGGAGAGCCAAGGTGCTACAGGTTACGTCCTAGACTTGCGATCGAATCCTGGCGGTTTATTGTATGGAGCGATCGATATCGCTCGGATGTGGTTAGATGAAGGCAAAATTGTCTCTACCAAGAATCGTCAGGGTACAGGCGAAATCAGTTCAGCTAATCGTACGGCAATTACCAAAAAACCCCTAGTTGTGCTCGTCGATGGCGGTTCAGCCAGTGCCAGTGAAATCCTCGCTGGTGCTCTCCAAGACAACAAGCGCGCTCAATTAGTCGGGACGACGACTTTTGGGAAAGGATTGGTACAATCAGTTCGTCCGCTCAGCGAAGGTGCGGGGATGGCGGTGACGATCGCCAAGTACTATACTCCTAACAACAGAGACATCAATCATTCCGGCATCAAACCGGATGTAGAAGTTAAGTTGAGCAAAGCTCAAATCAAAGAACTGGTTAAGGATCGGACTAAATTTGCGACTGCTGCCGATCCACAGTACGCTAGAGCGCTCCAAACCTTACAAGCAACAATTGCGCGTAGTAGCAATTCAGCTGAAAAAAAGTAACTAGCAGCTTACCGACCGACCTAATCGATCCCTCGTGTAAGCTAGAACTTAGCGCTAAGTGCCCGATCGAACAATCCCTCGACAGTTTAACTAATTACTATCTGACTAAATCTCTCTACTATCTGTGGTTTACGAACGGAGAATAATTAACGTCAGTTTCTCCTCACGGAGCGGGCTTCCGCCAACGACATAAGAAGGGCCTAGAGACTGGACGTCTCTGCTCGTGTTGCGAAGTCCGCCTTCTCCCAATCCGGTAAGTGCAAAGCGCTTACCGTATTGCGCCTTCTCCTGGCGGACTTCGCAATATGAGCAGCGGTTTCTAACCGCTGAGCAACAAACAGGATGTCCTCACTCAATTGTTGCTAACTCCCTGGACGTTTGAACTTGGCTGGAGGTGTAAAAGCTTCCGCTGGCTCATTTTTAAGAGCTTCTTGCATAAAACTGCGCCAAATTGGTGCAGCGTAGGTACCACCAGTGACACCTTTACCAAGAGGAGTATAGTCATCCTTCCCAATCCACACAGAGGCGGATAACTGAGGCACGTAGCCCACAAACCAGACATCTCGTTCTGAAGAGGTGGTTCCAGTTTTTCCGGCGGCTGGACGACCGAGATAGGCCGCTTTACCAGTACCGCCATTGATCACTGATTGCATGGTACTGGTAACTTGAGCTGCTGCCCAGGGATTTAATACTAGTTGGGGTTGGGGCGTATTGTCGAGGAGAATATTTCCATCACTATCAGTAACGCGCAGGATGCTAGTCGTTTCTGATTGCCAGCCATTACTGGCAAACGTGGCGAATGCTCCAGCCATTTCGACGGGGGTAACTCCTACAGCTCCTAGTGGTAATGATACAACAGGTTCGATCGGGCTTTTGATCCCTAGTGTCCGACAGGTAGCGATTACTTTATCCAGCCCGACTTCTTTACCCATTTTCACAGCAGGGACATTCGCCGATGACATCACGGCGCTGCGAATACTCATCGCGCCAGAATAGCCACCACCATAGTTCCGAGGTGAATAGTAGCCGTCTCCATCGCGATACCGTACTGGAGTGTCGTAAACAGTTGACTCTGGTGAAAATTTTCCAGTGGCAAAGGCAGTGTAATAAACAAATGGTTTAAAGGAAGAACCTGGTTGACGATTGGCGTACATTGCTCGGTTGAAGTTACTCTTTTTGTAATCGACTCCACCCACCATTGCCTTGATAAAATGAGTGCGGGGATCGATCGCCACTAGACTAATCTGATATTTATTTCGCCCCAATCGTTCATACGCATTTTGAACGACTTTTTCGGCAGCAATTTGGAAGTTGTAATCGATCGTCGTTTGAATCCGCATTCCGCCTTTGCGCACGGTTTCTCTACCGAAGCGTTGATTGAGTTCTTCAATGGCGGTATCGGTAACGTATGGTAATTTACTGCTCTGCCAAGCTTTGATCTTGCCCAACTTGAGTTTAGATGTTCTCGCCTTCTTTTCTTCAGCCGAATTAATCCAGCCCAGTTCTAGCATCCGACTCAAAACTTGCTCTTGGCGCTTTTTCGCAACCTTGAAATTATTAAAAGGGCTGTATCTTTCCGGTGCAGCGATCACTCCTGCCATCATTGCCCCTTCTGCTAGAGTAAGATCGGCGGCATGTTTATTAAAATAACTTTGAGCGGCAGTTTCCACGCCGTAGTTATTGTGACCCCAATAAACTTGGTTGAGATACATTTCCAAGATTTCATCCTTGCGGAAGATTTGTTCGAGTCGAACTGACAGAACAGCTTCAGCTAACTTGCGACTAAAGATCTTTTTGGGAGATAAAAATAAGTTCTTGATCAATTGCATCGTGATCGTCGAACCACCTTCCGTGACTCCACCTTTTCTGAAGTTGGTGGTGATTGCTCGTCCGACTCCAGTTAGATTCACACCTTGATGATAGTAGAAATGACTATCCTCGATCGCTAGCAAGGAGCGTTTCAAATTTGGCGAAATTCGATTTAGGGGCACAACTTCGCGATTGGCTTCATCGTGGAGACTTGCTAGTTGAACTCCTTTGACATCATAAATATAGGTAGTTTCCGTCGGTGCATAACTACGCAATACTCTTACGTCTGGTAAGTTGCGGAAGCTAATCGCTAGTCCCACCAATCCCCCAGCTACCACCGAACTGGCTAACATTGTGACACCTAGAATGGTACCACCCGCAATTTGACCGATGCCACCAAAAAAACCACGATTAGCGGGCTGGTGATCGATCGGTTGAGGTTTCTTTTTGTTTAAAGCTCTAGATGACACTTGTTTAGGGGTATGGGCTAGGGGTTCTGCTTTAGGCTTTAGGCTTTAGCGGATGCGCGCGTCTCCTATTCGGAGAGGCTTCGCCAACGTCGGGTTCCCCGACGATTTAGCGCACCAAGAAGGACTTAGGCTTTGGGCTTCAATTCTGAATAATAAGATCTTCGATCGAGAGGATCTGTGAGTTGGGGCGTAATGATATGACTGTGATTATAGACTAGCAAAGTCGATTTAGGTAAACCCGTGCCCGGAATGTTGACTGCTGCTGAGAAACATTTCATTTCATGTAGTAACTATAATAAGCTTAACTTGTAACTGTTTCGAGATCCGATCTGATTTTGATTATGACTGTGAGTGTATCTGTGCCAGAGTTGGATCGGTTTAATTGGTTATTTCGGGGCGTGACTGAGATTTTTCCTGATCGCTCGACTTCTACCGATCCAGCTGAAAATCTTGCCCAGCGACTAGCCCAAACAAACCGACCCTTGCGAGTTAAACTCGGTATCGATCCGACGGGCGTAGATATCCATCTTGGTCATAGTATTCCCCTCCGCAAGCTCAGATCTTTCCAAGATGCTGGACACATTGCCGTATTAATTATTGGAGATTTCACGGCTCGGATTGGCGATCCGACTGGTAAATCAGAAGTCCGCACACAGTTAACTCCCGCACAAGTCACTACTAATGCTCAAGCTTACCTCGATCGAGTCCGACCGATTCTCGATTTTGATACGCCGGGAAGATTAGAAGTCCGCTACAATTCCGAATGGTTGGCGCAGCTAGATCTGGGTAAAACGCTTGAACTCTTGTCCACAATGACGGTGAGTCAGATGATTGCCAAAGAGGGGTTTGCGACTCGCTACACTCAGGAAACGCCGATTTTCCTGCACGAATTTCTCTATCCGCTGATGCAGGGCTATGATTCCGTCGCTGTCAACGCTGATGTCGAACTTGGTGGCACGGATCAAAAGTTTAATTTGGCTGTGGGACGCGATCTTCAGCGACATTTTGGACAGACACCTCAATTTGGGCTACTCATGCCAATTTTATTGGGTACAGATGGAGTCCAGAAAATGTCTAAATCTCTCAATAACTATGTTGGGTTGGGCGAAGATGCCCTGAGTATGTACTCTAAGCTAGAAAAAACGCCTGACAACCTCATCAAAGATTACTTTACGTTATTAACTGACCTACCGCTATCGGAAGTGCCTGAGCACCCCAGAGCAGCCCAGCAACTTCTGGCACTCACTGTAGTTAGTCAGTATCATGGTGCTATTCCAGCCGCTCAAGCCCAAGCAGACTCGATCGCCCTAGTGACCAAACCAGGTCAAAATGCACTGGGAGAGAGCATTCCTGAATTTTCGATCTCTACCATCAATTTTCCAGCAAAAGCCTTCCAAATCCTCTCGGCTAGCGGCTTGTGTACAGGTAGCAACGATGCCAAACGGCAAATTCAAGGCGGTGCTGTCAAATTAGATGGACAGCCGATTACCGACATCGAACTTACCTATGATGAAGCTGATGCGATCGTGGGCAAGGTTTTACAGGTAGGTAAAAAACGCTTTAAAAAGTTGGTAAGTTAGACTAAATATGGGTGAATATAGGAAGCGCTTTTTCACTTCTCAAGATCGAATACTGAAGACCCCAGACTAGCTAAGAAAATTAATCAAAGAGTAAAGCAATAGTGAATTCAACCAATTATTAAACCTAAGTAAATGATAAATTATTAGCAATTATCGATCTAAAAATACCCGAATCTGGAGCTAAATAAATGACCTTTGAAGAAATGAAATTAATATTACAGTCAGCTGTAGTTTTACAGCGAGAAACCCAAACTTCGCTTGCTAACCTTGAGCGGATTACAGAATCTAACTCCCGCGCCATCCAAGCGATGTTAGACCAAGCTGCTACAGACAGATTGAAAAGGGATGAAGAGAGAATAGAACATCAAAGAAGAATCGAACTACTCGAAGCTAATAACCAAATTCTAGTGAATACCCAACAAGGAATTGCGGCATTGCTAGGCTCAATTGATGAAGACCGTCCCACAATTTTACGCAAGCTCAATGCGCTCGAACAGAAAGCAGATTCGATTCTCAGTCGTCTTCGTGCAAATAATTGATGATATAGAAAATTACTTTGCACCATAATTATGCTGGCTCAGACATTGAGATTACCTCCTGTAGGTTGGGTTGAGCCTCGTTGGCGAAGCCTTTCGGAACGAAATAACCCAACAACTCCAACGTTAATGAAACGATCGATCGAAATCATCGGAAATCTCTTCACCATTCCAATTCTCAAAATATTCAACATTCAATCCAGATTTGATCGCATAGCGTACCGAAGGTAATTGAGTAACGTATCAGAAATAGTCGATAATAATCGATATTGATGGTGTCGGGTTTCATTCTTCAACCCAATCTACAGATCTACAAAACTATATGTCAAAACTGTCTGCGCGAGAAAATCATTGTCGTAGCCATCAGTAATGCAAAGGTGTAAATGATCGCATAACCAGTATTGATTAACAATGTATCTGTC
>JANNDQ010000080.1:0-8340 GCA_031387965.1 Chamaesiphon sp. OTE_75_metabat_567 | reverse complement strand
GTATTTAGCCATTCCCACTCTAGAAAGGGAGTCTTGAGCGGCATGAACAGCGCATCCCACTCAGCTTGGGGGATATCGGCTAAATGATTTACCCAACGAACTTGATAGGAGGATAGAGACATGTGAGGATGAAGTAGGAGTTGGGCACTCATATATTCTATCGAAACTATATCTATCTAGACATCTGAGCCGATTGAAAATTATCCTCATAACAAGTGTAGAAAAACCAAAATTTCTGAAATTTAGTGATATTGATCGCTAAAAATTTTCAGGCTTAACAGTTATCTTAATATCTTTTATCACTCAATATTATTTACCTAAAACATTGTTCGTGGGCACGTCTCGCCCAGAGTAGGGCTACAATTAATTCTATATATCGTGGAGTTCGAGCAGGGCGGAGCGACTAGAGCTGAATATGGGAAGGGGTTGTTAAATAAATTGTCTAAAGACCTCACCCTAATTCATGGCAAAGGTTTCAGCCGCAGCAATCTAACTTACATGCGACTGTTTTATATTCGTTATCCAATATGTGAGACGGCATCTCACATATTGAATTGGTCGCATTATGTCGAATTTCTCAAGGTGGACAATGAGTTAGAGCGCAGCTTCTACGAACAGCAAACGATTCGGGAACGTTGGTCTGTGGCAGAATTAAAGCGTCAAAAGTCTGCGGCTTTGAGGAAGAGTTACGCCGGGAGTTAGAATCGATTGGTCAGTTGACGATTGACAGTGCCCAATCTCCGACAGATTAAGTGCAGTTAAAATGGATGATAAATAGTAACCATGACAGAAGAGTCAAAATCCAATAGCTGGCGGATAAGCTATCAAAATCAGATAGATTACTATGAGTCTCAACAAGCAGCTCTAGTTGCAGTAGATCTGATTATGTCTCGGTGTGAAGGTGAGATTTGGCATGGAGACGCTCATTTATATTTAAGTCATCAGGAGGGCAAAACTGTAGATTATCTCCGATAGGCTTTGCCAACGAGAGCTGTTTGCTAGTCATTACTCTACTAGGGTAATGATTGCGACTAGTTACGAGTATATGTTCCGCATCGATCTGTTTGTTAAAAATAAGGAAGACTGGATCTTTAATTATGGTTCGGACTTGCTTCAGCAGTCAATTCTAGCTGGCTATGAGTGCAACGATCGATACTTACAAGAGAGAATAGCACTCGATTATCCTGGCTTTATGGTTAATTCTGGAAATTATCGCAAGGTTGATAGCCCTAGTGAAAGTTGCCTTTACGCTTGCTTGGGCTATGAAAATGCTTACTGTTCCTCTGACTATAAAAATTACTATATTACGATTGACAACTTTCTCGGAAAATATCAACTGATTAAACTAATCGATTCCCCGTTTAAAATAGCCGAGGAGAATTCGATCATTCAAACAACAATTAACAATTCGTTCATCACGAAGATCGGTAGATATAAAGTCCCAAACAATTCTTCTCTAGTTGTAATAGCTGCCTCAATATCGACAGTTTTAGTAGGCTTATTTACTATTCTATATGTACTATACCTTGCTAAATTGAGCGGATAGGCATAACAAATCTCGTTGGCAAAGCCTATCGGAGATAATCGAGAACCAGCTTAAATCTCGTTGGCAAAGCCTATCGGAGATAATCGTGACTAGATCTTATAACTAAACTTAGCTATCAAACAATACAGTCGTCATATAATTCTCTGCCCACTCCATCCCAAAGGCTTTTTCCAGAACCCGTCGGGTTTTATCATTCTGTTGCTGCTTAGTGGAATAGTAATTTTGGGCAGCCACAATTTCAGCGCGTTCGGCGGCACTGACAGGTGTAGAAATCGCTGCTTGCTGACAGTGAATTGTCAGCATCGCGGTGACTCGCTCGAAAAACCACTGCTCTTCTTCAGGATTGGAAGGACGCACGAAGAAGCAAAACTCCGAGAAAATATCCGCCCAGGCGGGTAATTCGCGCGGCTGACTGAAGGTGTAACTAGGTAATTGGTGCAGCGGGATTTGATAATTTTCGGGTAATACCCGTTGGGCGTTTAGGGGTGATAAATCGGCAATTGCCGCGCTGATTTGTCCGCGCCCAGCGACGATATCGGAGCCAAACATCGGCAATGGATATTCGGGATGGGGAAACATCACACAGTGGAGAATATCCAAATTCGGCCCAACTTGAGCGAGTTCGAGGTGCAGCTTCCGAAATTGGGGAGTTTGGTAGCACTTATTTTCGATGACTAGTTTTTCCCCCTCCAATCGCCCTTCGACATATCCCAATTCTGACGGGAGGTGGTAGGGTGAGAGATCGAGATGCTGTCGCCAGATTGTTTCGATCGCATTCGCAAGTTGCTCGATCAGGGTGTGTTGACGCGATCTCAGTGACTGGGGACTAGTTTCCATCATAAATAAATAGCCGATCAAATTGGTAAGATCTTATCGATCTGCGGCGATGAAGCTGACACGCAGCATCGAAAGTCGGTGCAGGTTAGCAGTTGTGAAAACACACCACACAGCCTTTAAATCCTAACAGAAGCGGCGATCGAGGTGTGTAAAGCTTCACTTTTATTCAGAAGTCCTAATTTCGCAGCAGCCACTTCTGACTATTGAGCCGCAAGACTAGTCCAGAAACTAGTAAATCTAGGGTGATTTTACGCTCGTCGATCAAGAAGGACTCGATCGTGCTGGCTTCATTCCCCTGATCCACGCAGGAGAGCGCCCGTTGACCTTGGATATTATCATCGAAGAAGTAGATGTTAAACTGCCGTTTACCCCCATTCCAGCGACCGACCACTTGACTGCATTCTGGGGAGGTTTTAAAGCCCTTGACGGCGATTTTGGCACGGGATAGGTCGAGCTGGAGATCGCTAATCCCTTTTTCAACCAGCGCTTGAGTCAGAGCAGGAAGATAGTCCTGCTGAATAAATTCAACAAAGGGTTTTGCTTCAAGCGCGGGCGGCTTCTCCTTTTTGGGCGCAACGGTTTTTTCGACAGGCGGTTCACCATCCACAGCGGCGGTAGGAGCGGTTGACGTAGATTCAGCGATAGGTGCTGCGGCATCTGGGACGGCTGGTTTAGCTTTTTTACCTGCGGCTTTAGCTGCTTTGGCGGGAACTACGCTTTCGGGGGATTCTTCTACCATATCGATCGTATGCGCTGTTTTGGTAATCTCTATCTCAATTTTACCGCAGCATCGTCAGGTTGATCGATCTCAATCTCGATTACCCAAATAAATTACTCACCAAGCTCCATACCAGCACACTGATACCACCGACAGCCAGTGCAAAAATTATTAAGCCAGCAATCAGCAAACCAATAAATAACTTGTCAACTTTAGTGCTTGGAACAGATGACTTGGCATGACTTTCGACAATTTGCATATTCCGCAAATTAGCCTTGGAAACCACATCAAAAATATCTCCCACAATCGGTACCGAACCAGTAACGGTGTCAACTACCAGATTCAGTACCATCTGGATTAATGCTTTGCGCGGTAAGCCCATCCGCGCGGCTTCAACAATAATATATCCAGACAATGCTGCACTAACTGTATCTCCACCGCCAGGAATCAACCCCAAAATCGGATCGATCCCAATCCGCTGCTTGGTGCCTGGAATTGAGATCGCTCCATCGAGCAGTTGACTCAATTGGCGCATTCGCTTTAATTTTGCAGCATGGGGAAAATGGCAGGGTGGTTTCATATAAGTATCTAGGCGAAATTAGATGTAAATCGATCGAGAAAGTCATTAAAACTGCGAACAGTGCTATCTTTGGGACTTATCACTTGGATTGACAGCTGGACTGGGAGTGACTGTCGGAACTGGGGTTGTGGATTTACCCTGAGTCAAAAACCAAGCTCCGGCACCGATGGACATTAGCAGTATCAAGCCAATCACGCCTAGCAATACAGGCTTTTTACTCTTACTATTAGCTTCGCCAACACTAAGAATCTGCGGACGCTCGATGTTGCCGCTGGAAATTTCAGGACTACTGAGCAGCAAGGTGTCATGACTTACTAACGGAGAAGTATTGCCCGGAAAATCTTGGAGCGCAGTGTTTTGTCCAGCTTCGACTGGTTGTTTAACCTGACAATGGACGAGGGCGATGGTGGCGTTGTCGTGTCCATTGTAAGTATTCGCCATATTGATCGTCCGCTGACAGGCTGTGGCTAGATCTACCTTGCCTTCTAGGACGGGTAAAATTTCTTTTTGCCAGTACTGCTCGACTCGATCGCGATCGCTGACACCATCAGAGCACAGCAGGAAGATACACTCTTCATCCACGATCATTCGGCGGATATTGGGATGGAGCGCCGTGGACGAGTTCATCCCCAAGGCTTGAAATAGAGAGCCAGAGCTACTCATCCCCAGAGCTTCTCGATACAGAATTCCGCTCAGTCGGACTTCGCGTGTGGCTAGATCGTCATCTAAGGTCATTTGGTGACAACCAGTGCGGGTGATCCGATAAACGCGACTGTCGCCGATATGAGCGATGTAAGCTTCGTGACCGTGAACTAAGGCCATTACCATAGTTGTGCCCATTCGTTCCCGTTCCTGACGATTCTCACTGTCGTTGCGGAGACTTATTTGGTCGTTAGCTACACAGGTAGAATTCTCGATTTGGATCGTGATGCTGTCGGGATAGCGATTTTCGGGTTTGTCGAGGACAGTGGTGATCCGCCGCTGGATGGTATCAATTGCCAGACTAGAAGCAATTTCCCCGCCTTGATGTCCGCCAACTCCATCACAGACGATCGCCAAACTCAGGTCATAGCCAGTATTCTGATACAGTGGATCGCCACTGGCTGGATAACAAGAGTCCTCGTTTTGTGCTCGTGTCGGGCCAGTGTGACTGAGGGTAAGGTAATTACAGTTGAGAAATTGTTTTTGACCAACGGTGCGCAAGGATTCATCTAGGGTTGCAATCAGCTGGGTGGCAGTGGTAATCTCCTCTTTTGCTAGTTGATTACAGACTCGCTCCAGCACTTGAGCAATACCAATCCGCGCATGTTTTTGCCACTGCTTCCAGATTTTGCCGAGTTCGGCTAATTTAGGGAGATTGTCACCATTGGGCATGAATTCGATCGTCCGCAGCAGCCCACCCTCAACCCGCAATAGTTCTGGATGTAATAGTGTTTTGCTCACGCCTTCCACCTGCATCGGGTCCCATAGATTGGCGATTTGCCACAGCCAATTGAGTTGGCGCATTGACCCGGCATTTTTCCAGCTTTCACTAATTTCTGGCATCACTTTGCCCGCTAGTGCCGCTCCCAAACCTTCGCTGTAAATCGGTGCCTTTTCCAAGAGCCACAGCGTAGTAGTCCGTCGTCCCGATCGATTGAGCGGAATCGCCCCATAAACTTGGGGAACGTGGGGACGATGACCAATGAGCCGCAGATAAGGCATGATGAATTCAGGCACTTTCTCGACTACTTCTGGTTGCCAGCCCGGTTTTAAATCTAATAATACCCGGCTACTGACAACCACATAACGGTTATTCATCAACGTCTGACCGACTTTTAGAGTGGGTGCGTCTTCGCCCACCGTCCACAAGTAAACCTTAGGAATAGCTGTCCGACAATGAGCACAAAAATTGTTACTCACAAGATTGGGAGCCTGACATTCAGGATTCTGACAGATAATTTTTGCCGCTAATTGGTTGGTCATTAGGTTGGGGGTTGCTCCAGTCAGCCGATAGTTTACGCTATCATGACGAATCAGGTGTGATACTCGGCGGTCGTCAATCCAAATTCTAACCTGCGATCGCTTGCGAATTTCCAGATCTTGATAAAATAAACTCGCCTAATCTTCAAAATACCCATGATTGCGCCTAACCGAACACCTTTACCTTTAAAAAACGGAGATCTGTTGCGGGTAATTGCGCCGAGTGGGAAATTGCGGGAGGGAACTGCACTCGATCGAGGTGTTAAAATTTGGCGAGAGCAGGGTTATCGGGTGGAAGTTGCACCTGACGTTACATCTAGCTGGGGGTATTTAGCAGGTACCGATATCGCCCGTCGTAACCAATTAGCGTCTGCTTGGAATGATCCAGAATGTTGCGGAATTCTCTGTGCCCGAGGTGGGTATGGTGGGATGCGACTATTGGAGGATTGGCACTGGTCGCCGACGGCTACACCGAAATGGCTGATTGGATTTTCGGATATTACCGCCTTGCTATGGAGTTTGGCACAGCAGAGGATCGTCGGAGTGCATGGGCCATTATTGACCACACTTGCTGATGAGCCAGAATGGTCGCAAGCGCGGCTGTTTCAGCTGGTGCGGGGAGAACCGCTACCACCACTTCAGGGCGATGCTTGGGTGGGGGGAGTAGCTACCGGAAAATTATTGCCCTGTAATCTCACAGTCGCTACTCATCTACTTGACACTCCCTGGCAGCCAGATCTAACTGGTGTAATTTTAGCGATCGAAGATGTTACCGAAGCACCCTACCGGATCGATCGTCTCCTCACCCACTGGCGGCTGACTGGAGTACTATCTAGAGTTGCTGGAGTTGCGATCGGTCGATTTAGTCAATGCGATCCGCCTGAAGGCTCTGCTAGCTTTACAGTAGAGGAAGTACTGCGCGATCGACTCACCGATCTTCAGATCCCGATTGTGGCGAATCTCCCGTTTGGACATGATGGTGATAATGCCGCTTTACCTGTCGGTGTTGAGGCAATCTTGGACGGCAATACAGGCGAGTTAAAATGCTCGACATAACAGAAATCTAGTCACTATCCACCATTCACTATCCACTATCCACTGATTTATGACTGGACAAGAACTCAGAGAAATTATCACGAGCAAATGGGACTATTCGTATGACGTGCAGATGAAAAAGACCCCAAGTAAAATTTATCTGCAAGTGATGTGGAAATACCAAGAGCAGGCTTCTTTTCCACTTTCAGAGGAAGATTATCTCGCACATCTAGATACAGTTGCATCTTATCTAGCAGCAATGGGTAGTGTTGAGCAGGTCAAAAAATTTATCGAAACAACGAATGAGCGACCACGGCTGGGAAAAGCTGTAAGCATTTTACTTGATTTGGGCGATCGCGCCTCTGAGTGGTTGTTGTAAAATTCATTGGAGATCTTCTGTATTGTCGGTTTTTTATTTTGGGGGAACCCCAGAATAAAACCGCCGCTGGTGAGGGAGGGCAGGTTTTGCTCGAAGATGATAGTGTTAGGCGACAATTACTAGCCTGAACCAGCCCCTACGGTTGGCTGGCAAAATGCGTCATCGATTTGTCAATGGATCTGTAGGGGTAGGTTCATGCAATCTAATGTCGATGCTATATTAGATCTCAAACAAAACCTACCCTCCCTCACTAGAAGATCTCAAACGGGTTCTATAGTAGCCGCCATATCAGTTAGGAAAAAACCCGACTTTTTTATAAAAGTCGGGTTTTTAGATAGCACTAGTAACTTTTAACTAAACCTTTGCAGCGACCTTAGCTTGAGCAACTAAATGCTCATAAGTAGCGCGCATTTTCAGACCAACCATTACCTGGAATAAACCAGTACCATTAGTCGATCCTGGATACTCTTTGTGTTGGAGCAGTAGACTAGTCATTTCGCCTTTTTGCTTGGTCGAAATATTGCTCAAGTGGCTTTCGATATAGCTGACTTGTTCTAAGTTACCTAACTCACCATCAAGTTCGAGGACTGAAACTGGGTTGCCATAGTACAAATCAGGCCCATAGAACATTTTGATCCCTGGGTACGGACATTCAAGTTTGCGTCCGCAAGGTCTCCAATCAATCGTCGAGCCTTCATCGAATAGGTAGACAGGATCGAAGTCAGATACACCTTCGCGCTGCATTAGCCGCACCCGCAGGAGCTTACTTTCCTTATCTTCAAGCAGCTTGGTAGGTAGAACCTGAATTACCACGTCAGCATGACCACGCTGAGGCTCAATATAGGCTTCAAAGTCGGGACGACGAGACTCGATTGCCGCGAGGACATCATCATAGGTATGACCGCGTTCTGCCATATCTCTTTGGATTTTCCAGGCGATTTTCACATCATCAGTGATATCTAGATAGACACTAAAGTCAATCAGTCCGCGCACTCTCTCATCATAAAGTGGGTGTAAACCTTCGATTACCACAACGTGATTGGGTTCAATTTTTTCAGGCGGGTCAATTAAACCAGTCTCATGGTTGTAGATTGGTTTATCGATCGTTTCACCACCCTTGAGCGCTTTAATCTGCTCATACCTCAGATCGAAATTATTCGCGCGCGGGTCGAGTGCTGTCACTTTTTGCTCTTTCCGCTGGTATCGATCGAGACTGTGATAGTCATCGAGACAAATTACCGTTACAAAATCTTCCCCAAATAAGTCAATAATTCGTTGTAAAA
>JANNDQ010000043.1:0-5803 GCA_031387965.1 Chamaesiphon sp. OTE_75_metabat_567 | reverse complement strand
GTTGACTTGATCAATGCCCTACCAGATTTTGGTAAGACGGCTTTTGGGTGGTCGATGGCAGGTGGCGGCGTTGTCTATATGCTGCTGGGAACGGCAGCTGTGACAGTGTATGCCTATAGAACTCTGGGACTATGGCACTCGCTGGGATTTATGATTCCAGCGATCGGCTTATCACTTTGTAGTGAATTGTTGGGTACCAGTACTGGTTTCCCCTTTGGGCACTATCACTATCTATCTGGATTGGGATACAAAATTGCTGGAACGGTACCATTTACTATTCCCCTATCCTGGTTCTATCTGGGTTTTAGTGCTTATATTATTGCCCGTGCGGGGTTGGAAACTCTGGCTATTTCTCAGACGTTAAAGTATGTTGGTGCGATCGGGTTTGGCTCTCTGTTACTTACATCTTGGGATTTTGTGCTCGATCCAGCGATGAGCCAAACGACAGTTCCCTTTTGGGTGTGGGAGCAACCAGGCGCATTTTTTGGGATGCCTTATGAAAATTTTGCAGGCTGGTTTGGCACTGGTGTTGTATTTATGACAGTGGCTACGCTGATCTGGCGGATGAAGCCGCTGACGCTGCCCACAACCCAGCTTGGTTTACCCTTGGCGGTTTATCTAGGTAATTTCGGCTTTGCCACCATTACAAGTTTGGCAGCAGGTATTTATATTCCAATTTTGTTGGGATTGGTGCTGGGAGTGTTGCCGTTGTTGGTGCTGTATCAAATGGCAGTCAGTCAACCTAGGTCGATCGGATCTGAGGGCTTGGAAGTCGAAGTAATGCCGACTCCTTGATTGATTAGATTCAGGAGTAATTGAATATACTCACATCTTCCACCAATATATAGACTATTACTAAGCTTAGATCCGAGGGTACCCTCGGATCTGCACTAACTACTAATGTTTTGATGCAAGATGTGGTCAACTCATCGCCATATTCATCAGTGTTTGCTGAGTGCTTTCTGCTGGTGTTCCAGGGTGAGAGCGACGTTGGTGATAACTACCATCAGGCTGCATATCCCAAGCTTGACGATTGTCTGCAAGCATAATTCCCAAGATTTCTTGGAGATCGTTGGAGATATCTGGATCTTCAATTGGCGTAATCACCTCTACCCGCCTGTCGAGATTTCTGGCCATCCAGTCAGCACTACCAATCAAGACTGTAGCATCGCCACCGTTCTGAAAATAATAGATCCGCGAATGTTCCAGAAATCGACCAATAATACTGATCACGCGGATGTTTTCACTCACGCCAGTGACACCTGGGCGCAAACAGCACATGCCGCGAATAATCAGATCGATCGAAACTCCAGCTTGAGAGGCACGATAGAGATTGGCAATCATCCGTGGATCGACTAGAGCATTCATCTTTGCCACGATTCGCCCAGTTTTCCCAGCCTGAACATGGTCAATTTCCTGTTGGATTAACTGATTAAACGATTCGCGCGTATTTACAGGTGAAACAACTAATTTTCGATAGGATCGTTGTTGGGAATAGCCAGTCAGATAGTTGAACAAATCTGTCAGATCTGCGCCTAGTTCAGGACGGCAGCTAAATAAGCCAACATCTGTATACAGATTTGAGGTTTTAGCATTATAATTTCCAGTACCGATATGCACATAGCGACGGATTTTTTCATCCTCTCTTCGCACGACTAAAACTACCTTAGTGTGAGTTTTCAGCCCCACTAGTCCATACACAACATGAACGCCAGCTTGTTCTAATTTACGTGCTAAGTTAATATTATTTTGCTCATCAAACCTCGCTTTTAGCTCAATTAATACTGAAACTTGCTTCCCATTTTCAGCCGCTTTAATCAAAGCTTTGAGAATATGTGAATCTCCAGTAGTGCGATAAAGCGTCATCTTAATTGCCAACACCTTTGTATCATTTGCGGCACAGGTGATAAACCTTTCTACTGTCTCTGAAAATGATTGATAAGGATGATGAACTAAAAAATCTTTCTGAGCAATTAAGTTAAAGAAATTACCACTGTCATCATTAAGTTTTAGGCGCTTTAAATAACCTGGAATAATTCCATTCCACGGCGGATCTTTTAGTTCAGGTACAGGTAATGATAAAAAAGACATCACATCACCTAAACCCAGCATCCCATTCACTTCATACAGATCTTGGGACGTAACTTCTAGCTCCTCCTTGAGCATATCCCGAATTTGTGTCGGCATGGCTGAGTCTACTTCAACTCTGACAGCAGAACCGCCCTTGCGCCGCTTCCGCAAGCCATGTTCGATTGCCAGGAGCAAATCATCAGCTTCATCTTCAGCTACACTGATATCGGCATTGCGCGTGACTCGAAAGGTAAAACAACCTTGAATATTCATTCCTGGAAATAGAGATTCTAAATTGTGGGCAATTAGTTGTTCTAGTGGGATACCTGTCCATAATTGAGGGAGTTCTTGATTATCAAGTGATGGTGACTCACGCGTAAATTGCAGTGGATTAGTTCGATCTACTGCTTGCAATTCTGTTGGTAAATTAATAAAACGCGGCAATACTTTAGGGACTTTAACTCTAGCAAATAATTCTTCTCCGGTATCAGGATGTTTAATGACTACTGCCAGATTTAAACTCAAATTAGAAATATATGGAAATGGATGTCCAGGATCGACTGCTAAAGGAGTTAATACTGGGAAAATTTGCTCTTCAAAATAGGTTTGTAAGTAGTTACATTGCTCTTGATTAAGATCGAAATAATCCAATAGATAAATACCTTGTTGGAGCATTGCTGGACGCAATACTGTTTCAAAATGCTGATGCTGGGTGGTAATTAGCTGCTGGACTCGATCGCTAGCTACTGTTAATTGTTCGCTGGGTGTTCGTCCATCTGGAGTGAGTTGGCTGACTTTTGCTTCGATTTGTTGCTTGATTGCCGCAATTCTTACCATGAAAAACTCATCAAGATTTGAACTGAAAATTCCCATGAATTTGAGTCGTTCGAGTAATGGTGTCCGCTCGTCCATTGCTTCATGTAATACGCGACTGTTAAATTCTAACCAGGTTAGCTCTCGACTGACATAGTACTGTGGATCGGCTAGATCGATATTTGATGGATTCGTTGTCGTTGATTTTGAAAAAGTCATGTAGTAACGCTCTAATCTAAATTATTAGTACAAATTTCCTAAAAAGTTTTGGCAATAGTGACTACAAAAGATGCGACAGTACTAATAAATTACTACTGGTAATTAACTATCCCTCTTACTTAGCAAATGTAACAGTATTTGGGTTGATGCGATGGGATATTTGGGCACAATTAAAATCACCCAACCTTCATATTGAAGATCGGGTGATTAAGATAGCTTTAGTTTTGAGTGTACTTAGTTCAAGATCGAAAAAGTACTCAAAACTGGTACATTAGCTAACAATAAGTAACCAAATGCCGCACCACCAACTCCACCAATCAAGAAACCAGAAGTAAACTCACTCCAGCCCTTTTGGTTGTTGAGATCGGTAGGTGGTTTGGGTACAGCTACACTAGGCAGTGTTGGCCCAGGGAGAGTACTTGCGTACAGTGATAGACAGATGGTCAAAATCACCACCAACCCAACTGTACTTAATAATCCCGCTAAATGAACCTGATCGGTGCTGCGAAGAGGTCCTAAAAGGGTGAAGGGGCCGATTAGGAGATAGCCATGCGCCATCCCAATTTCTAAACCCCGTCGCTGAGGCGACAATCCTGGCCGATAAACAGGTAGATTGCCAATGAAAGCTTTGACAATACCTGAAGAGTTGATTGGAGTAGCTAAATTGCTAATTTCAGGGCTGGGGCTGCTAATAGCTTGAGCAGGATTAGGCATTTTCAAGAACCTCTCTAAAAATAGTGAAAATGAGGCGATCGAGAATCGGCATAGGAGATAGAAAAAGAAAAACTTATTGCTAACAGCTAATACCTATTCTCAAGCACCAAATATTACAATGGGTGGAATAATAAGTCAGGGAAAAAGCGATTGAATTCAATCAAAATACCCGCAGTGAATGTCATCCAAACTGCTGCTAAAACTGGTGCAGTAGATAAGAATTTAAGAAAATGCGTCATAGAGTATCTCCAGGATCTAAGATTGATAATTACAGTGATTGAGTAAACTACTTGATAGAAAAAGATTGTAGAGTAGCAAATTGTTGAGTTGATAATTAATAAGATTATCAACTAAAGTTCACGCTAATCCACTCGCTAGCTTTATCGAGGAGAAACAGTAATTTCACTATCCTTAGCAACTAGCTTACCAGAGGTAAATTCACCTAAAGCACTAGCAGGCCAAGCGAATCCGCCTAACATACAAGTAATAGCTAGGGGCACATCGATAATGATTTCCTTTTCTTCGGTGTTGTCATCTTTTTTGATGGCAATCATGTAGGCACGACCAACCCAACCAATCCAACCAGCAATGTAGAGAAACAGTACGCCAGGAATCAAGAAGTCACCTGCTCGATCGAGTCGTCCATCTACAATCAAGTGAGGCAGTCCTTCAGGACCACACAAAGCTTGGGCGTAGCGTTCAAAGCGTTTCTTGCCAGAATCGGGGTCTGGAGTGGTGTTTCGCGCCATCTTTGCACGCTGCTGAAAGGCAGGAGAATCGCCACAACGGACGAGTCCAGCGACCTCAGAGGCAGATGCAGACGGTGCAAAATTGAACCAGAGACAGATGGCAAAGACAAAAGCCAACAGTTTTTGCATAGTAATTGTTTCCTTCTGTAACAAAATAAATAGTTTTATGTACTAATTACTCGATCGAGTTGTCGATCTGGATTTAGCAAAAAAACTATAATAGGCTTTTGGGGATCTTCAACGATCTTTGGTGTCGATCGGCTCAGATTAACGATATTCTGAGGCTGGCGATATTTTGCTGAGGACGATCGCTCGGTCAGCAAGCTATTTCAAGTTGGTGTAATATCTGAACTAACAGATTTCACCGCGTCGATCGCCAAATTATTTACCTCTATTTTCATCTTTAAAATTAGCAGCTAATGACAACAGTTTTATCAATTGAAACAAGTTGTGACGAAACTGCGGTGGCAATTGTTAACAACCGTAAAGTTCTCAGCAGTGTCATCGCCTCTCAAATCCCGATCCATCGTCAGTATGGGGGTGTCGTCCCCGAAGTAGCATCGCGGCAACATTTATTACTAATTACCGATCTGATTGCTGAAGCGATCGAGTCGGCGCAAGTTACCTGGACGGAAATCGATGGAATTGCCGCAACTGTTGCACCAGGATTAGTCGGGGCATTAATGATTGGGATGAGTGCAGCGAAAACTCTGGCAATTTTGCACAATAAGCCTTTTTTGGGCGTACATCATCTAGAAGGACATATTTACGCATCCTACTTGAGTTCGCCAGAACTGAAACCGCCATTTTTGTGTCTGCTGGTATCCGGCGGACATACTAGCCTGATCCATGTCAAAGACTGCGGGGTATATGCCGAACTTGGAGCTACCCGCGATGATGCTGCTGGAGAAGCTTTCGATAAAGTCGCCAGAATGTTGAATCTGGGCTATCCAGGTGGCCCAGCGATCGATCGATTGGCAACTCAAGGTAATCCCCAGCTCTATCCCCTGCCAGAGGGGAATATTTCGTTACCAGGTGGTGGCTTCCATCCCTACGATTCGAGTTTTAGTGGTGTCAAAACTGCCGTATTAAGATTGGTGCAAAAGTTTCAAGCAGCAGGGGCAGAGCTACCAGTTGCAGATATTGCTGCTAGCTTCCAGCATAGCGTGGCTCGATCGCTCACCAAACGCGCAATTGCTTGTGCGATCGATCATCAGCTCGATACGATCGTCATCGGT